>JAATFS010000011.1 GCA_015655035.1 Lysobacterales bacterium
CCCCAAACGACGACGCCGGCCAAGCGGCCGGCGTCGTCTCACTACGGGTAACAGCTCGCTTACTTGACGCTGATGAGCTTGATCTCGAACTGCACCGCGACGTTCGGCGGGAACGGCGTGCGCGGATCGGCACCGTAGGCCTTTTCCGGCGGCAGCGTCACCTCCCACTTGGAACCGGCCGGCATCTGCAGCAGGGTGTCGCGCATGGCCTGCATCTCGACTTCGCTGACCTTGATCGACGGGATCTGCTGGGCCGGGCGGGCCTGCGCCGGACGCTGGCCGTAGGGGAAGGGGCCGGCCACTTCCAACTGTACCGTGCTCGCCTGCGTGGGCTTGGCGCCCTTGCCGGCTTCCAGCACCTTGTACTGCACGCCGCTGGGCAAGGTCTGCACGCCGGTCGCCGCCTTGTTCTGCGCGAGGAACTGGGTGCTCTTGGTCTTGTTCTCGGCAGCAGCCTTGTCGTACTCGGCCTTGGCCTGCTGGGCACGGCCCTGCTCGCGCTTCTGGAACGCTTCGACGGCCGGCTTCAACTGGTCGGCGGTGATCGTCGGCTGCTTCTTGGCATAAGCATCCTGCAGACCCTTGACCACCGAGTTGATGTCGAGCTGTTCGCCGCGACCGGTCAGCTCGGCCAGGTTGTTACCGTAGTCGTAGCCGAAGTAGTAGCTCAGCTTGCCCTTTTCGGACGTCGTGTCCTGGGCCAGTGCATTGCCTGTCAGGGCCAGGGCCGCCACAGCGACCGCGATAGAACGCAACTTCATCAAACAATTCTCCAGGGTGGTGGCACAGGACGGGGCTGCCGCCTGAGATGACGCGTTAGGATAACGGTCGCGATACGGAACCGCCACTAACGACGAAAGCTATGACCGGCAAGGCTTGCCGAAGTTCCGCATTCACTTGTTTTTTACTTTTACCAGGATTTCCGATGTCCGACAGCGTCATTTCAGTATCTGACCATGAATCGGTACGCACCGTGACGGTCGATCGGCCGCACAAGCTGAATGCGCTCGACCGGCAGACCCTCTTGGCGCTGGATCAGGCGTTCCAGGACGCGGCTGCGGACGAAACGGTTCGGGTGGTGATTTTGACGGGCGCCGGCTCCAAAGCATTCGTCGCGGGGGCGGACATCGCCGAGATGGCCGCGCTGTCGGCGATACAGGGACGCGAATTCTCGCTGCTCGGCCAGCAACTGATGCGCAGGATCGAATGCCTGCCCAAACCGGTGATCGCCATGATCAATGGCTTTGCGCTCGGAGGCGGCCTGGAATTGGCAATGGCCTGCCATCTACGCATCGCCGCCGACAGCGCACGGATCGGCCAGCCCGAGATCAACCTGGGTCTGATCCCCGGCTTTGGCGGCACCCAGCGACTGCTACGCCTGGCCGGGCGGGCCGCAACGCTGGAGCTTTGCCTGCTTGGCGAACCAATCGACGCCGCCCGCGCGCTGCAACTGGGCCTGGTCAACCGGGTGGTCGCCGCTGCGGATCTGCACGCACAGACGCGCGCACTGGCCGACAAACTGGCCCATTCGGCGTCGATCGCGCTGCGCGGCATTCTCGATGCCGTGCTGGTAGGCGGCGAATGCGCACTGGAACAGGGCCTGCAATTCGAAAGCGCGCAGTTCGGCCTGTTGTTCGCCACCGACGACATGCGCGAAGGCACCCAAGCCTTCATCGAGCGCCGCCCGCCCCACTTCACCCATCGCTGAGCAGGAATCCCGAAATAAGATGCACCGGAAGCCTTTTGCCACCGGAACTACCGCCGCATTGCCGCTGCAATTGCTGGCCTGCGTACTCGACGATGACCTGGACCGTGCGATTGCGCTGGGCCTGATGGACTACGTGGCCAGCCCCGACGACGACCGGCTGGACCCCGCGCACCCCACCCTGAGCGCGCGCCTGCTGGCCGAGCAAGCCAGGCTGCGAGACGCCTGGGCCGCACGCGAGCGCCATCGCGCACGCGCCGCGCGGCTGGCGCGACGTGCCGCCGAGCGCGACGCACGACGTGCGCCGCCACCGGCCCCGCAGCAGCCCGAGCGCCCCTCCCTGCCCCCGCTGGCCGCTGCGATCCTGGCGCGCGCCAAAGCCAAGGCCGCTGAACGAGGCGGCCCATGAGTACGACCATGCTCCGTACTGCAGCACCTGCCCGACGCGGCGCCGCGATGACCCGGGCCGAGGTGCAGGAGATGTTCGAGCGATTGCGCGAACTCAATCCGCACCCCACCACCGAGCTGGAATACAGCACGCCGTTTGAATTGCTGATCGCCGTGGTGTTGTCGGCACAAGCCACCGATGTCGGCGTCAACAAGGCCACGCGCCGGCTGTATCCGGTCGCCAATACGCCCGAGGCGATCCTCGCACTGGGCGAGGACGGGCTCAAACCCTATATCTCCACCATCGGGCTGTTCAACGCGAAAGCCAAGAACGTCATCGCGACCTGTCGGCTGTTGGTCGAGCGATACGCAAGCGAGGTCCCGCGCGATCGCATTGCGCTGGAAGCATTGCCGGGGGTCGGCCGCAAGACCGCCAACGTCGTGCTGAACACTGCGTTCGGCGAACCGACGATGGCCGTGGACACGCACATCTTCCGTGTCTCCAACCGCACCGGGCTGGCGCCCGGCAAGGACGTGCGCGCGGTCGAGGACCGGCTGATGAAAGTGGTACCGAAGGACTTCATGCAGGACGCGCACCACTGGCTGATCCTGCATGGCCGCTACGTCTGCAAGGCCCGCAAGCCCGACTGCCCGCAATGCGTGATCCACGATCTTTGCCGGTTCAAGGACAAGACCTTGCCCAACTGATCGGCGCCGTCTGGCGATGGCCGAAGGGCCATGCGCAACCAATCCGCCTTCGCCTGCCGCCGCCAGAAAAGCAAAGGGCCCGCTCCTTTCGGAGCGGGCCCTTCTTTCATCGCACTATCGATACCGCGTCATGCAGCCGCTTTGGCCGGACCTTCCGTACGCCGATCCAGCTCCTGCCAGTCCACGACCAGCTGCGATCCATGCGTGGCCGCGTTGCGGCCCCAGTCGCGCAACAGCTCCAGGCAGGCATGGTCGACGTGGGTCAGGCGCGCCACATCCAGATGCAGTTCGGTGTTGGGCGGAACGCTTTCCAGCGTACGCGCCATCGACGGCACCCCGAGGAAGGTCGCCGACCCTACCAGCGACAGACGCAGCTTGCCGGGGCCGCCATGCTCCTGCACGTCCAGCTTCAGCCGCGAGGACTGCACCGCCAACCGCAGCAGCGACAACACGAAACCAACGATCACACCGGTCAACAGATCGGTGGCGACGATCGCCAGCGTGGTGACCACGAAGATCAGCACCGTGCCACGCCCATACACCGCAAGCTTCTTGAGCTGCCCGACGTCCACCATCTTGATGCCGGTATAGACAAGGATGCCGGCCAGGCACGCCACCGGCGTCATCCGCAGCAGCCAGGGCAGCAACATGGCGAACACCAGCAGCCAGCCGCCATGAAGGATGGCCGACATCCGCGTCATACCACCGGCCTGGACGTTGGCCGCACTACGCACGATCACGCCGGTCATCGGCAGCGCGCCAAGCAGCCCGCACAGCATGTTGCCGATGCCCTGGGCACCCAGCTCACGCTCGTACTGGGTCCGCGGCCCCTGGTGCATGCGATCCACCGCTGCCGCCGACAGCAGCGTTTCGGCACTGGCGACGAAGGCGAAGGTGATTGCTGCCAGCAACAGCGGCGCGCTGACGAATACCCCCAAGATGTCCGACACGCCGGGCAAGTTGATGGTCGAGAACAGGTTGGAAGGCACGTCCACCTTTTTCACGTCCAGCGCCAGCCACTGCGCCACCAGCGTCACCGTTACCGCACCTACCAGCGCACCCGGCAGGAAACGCAAGTTACGCAGACGCAGCTTGTTCCATACCGCCGTGATCGCGATCGTGGCCAGGCCGATCAGCAACGCCGTCAGGCCGACGCCTTCGCTCAGCGCACGCCACAGCACCGCAGGCAACGCGGCGAAGTTTTCCAACCCTCGCGCCGCCGGCGTGGCGTCCATCAGCACATGCGACTGCGATGCGACGATCAGGATGCCGATGCCGGAGAGCATGCCGGCAACCACTGCCGGCGACGTCATGCGGAACCACACCCCCACCCGGCACAGGCCAGCCACCAGCTGGATCGCACCGGCCACCAGCACCACCGGGCCCAGCGCTGCCACGCCATGTTGGCGCACCAGCTCGAACACCAGCACCGCCATACCCGCCGCCGGGCCGCTGACCTGCAGCGGCGAACCGGCAATGACGCCGACGACCAGGCCACCGATGATGCCGGTGATCAGGCCGGAAGCCGGCGGCATGCCTGAAGCGATCGCCACCCCCATGCACAGCGGCAGCGCGACCAGGAACACCACCACGGACGCGAGCAGATCGCGGCCGAACAGGCCCTGAGCAAAATAACCCTTGTTGGCGGGCTTGTTCATGTCTATCTCCTTCAAGCCGCAGCTTCGCTGACGGCACCTAACAGGCGCGGTCGCGGCGTAGCGCATGGCGTCTGACCATTGTCCGGAAGCAGCGGAAGGAACTTGCCCGCCTGCGTATCGAACGCGAGGATGTCGCCGTGGGCGATGTCGTAGATCCAGCCGTGCAGGCGCAGCGTGCCGGCTGCCAGGCGCGCGGCCACCACGGGCTGGGTGCGTAGATGGTCGAGCTGCGAAACCACGTTCTCCTCGGTCAGGCAGCTCAGTGCCTCCGGACTATCCACCGGATGATCGTGGTGTGCGGCGACATGCCGCGCGGTGTCGGTGTGCTTGAGCCACGAAGCGACCGAAGGCACGCCCGCCAGCTTCGACGGATCGAGCACGGCCTTCATCGCACCGCAATCGGTGTGCCCGCAGATCACGATATTGCGGACGTTGAGCTCGGCGACGGCGTACTCGATCGCGGCAACCACGCCGCCAACGTGCTGGGAGTAAGGCGGCACGACATTGCCGATGTTACGCAGCACAAACAGCTCGCCCGGCTGCGCGGAAAACATCATTTCTGGCATTACGCGCGAATCGGCGCAGGTGATGAACAGCGTATGCGGGCTCTGCCCGGACGCCAGGCGCAGGAACATTTCCTTTTGCTGTGGGTAGACGTTCTGGCGAAAATTCGCAAAACCTTTCAGGAGACTTTCCATGGGGGGCACCTCTGCAGACAAATAAAGGGGGATACCGCCGCGGATCGGGTGATCCGCAGTACGGAAGAACGAAGGAAAACAACAGCCAAACGCCCCCGGGTTGCTCAAAGAGCAACGAACGAAAAAACGTCGGGTAGCGTCGACGCGAGGCCGCAGAGCGCGGCCGCGCACAGGTCGATCAGGCTATCGGAGGGCGGTGTTCGAACTCGAGGCCGATGTCATAGCCGGCGGCCTCATGAACTGGCAACTCGCTATTGGGACGCATGGCCTGGAGCATCGGCGGTAGCGATGGCAGATCAAGGGTGTCGTCGAAGGACAGATCACCCACCGGCATCTGCGTGACGGATTCGTCGTCAGCGCTGGCCGGGTCCTGCTCTGATGCAACGTCCACCTGCAATCCCGCTGCGTCCGGCACGCCGGACACGAGCATGACTGCCCCTGTCGAGAGCAAGCTCGCGATCAGGATCAGGCTGATAAGCATCAACCAGTTGGCGGAGGACATTCGCATATGTCTTGAATTTAGCGAGAAGCGACGAACACCACAAGTGGTGCGTTGCACAACGAGTCATATTCCTGCCAGTAAATCCTCAATTCGGTACGCAGCGACAGAGGTGCGAAGCGCCAACCCGCGTGCGTTCGCCTGGGCGCAAAAGAACGGGCGGCGCGGCAAGGCCGTTCCGGGATGTCACATTCACGCAATCTTTACGCCATAGCCTGCGCGCAACTTCCCAGCCAGCCTGCCAGGCCAACATGAGACTCACCCATTCGCTCCTCGCCTCTACTGTGCTGGCCGTGCTTCTGGTACCGGTCGCCCATGCGGAGATCGCGATCGACGTGATCGGCAATTCGGAAGTCACGTTCGAAGGCCTGGTCCAGTCCGACGGCAACTGGTTCCACAATGACGTGCAGGACCTCAATGCCGGCTCGGTCGTCGATGGCGGCAACAACAGCAACGGCGGCAACGGCAAGGACAGCGAGTTCGAGCTGCGCCGTGCCGAACTGGTGTTGAAGGGCAAGGGGCCGGGTAACTACGAATGGGTGTTGGGCTACGACGCCAAGGCCGACAAGTTCCTGGACACCAACATCAAGTACAAGTTCGGCGGCAACGGCAACCACTACTTCCAGCTGGGCCAGTTCAAGCAGCCCAACAGCCTGGAAGAGCTTTCCAGTACCAGGAACAACGACTTCATCTCCAAGGCAGCGGTCACCAATACCTATGCCGTGGCGCGCCGGCTCGGCGCCGCCTACAGCATCGGCGATACCAACTGGAGCTTCACCGCCAGCGCCTTCGGACGCGAGCTGACCCGCAACCTGGCGCACGGCAACGGCTACGGCGCGCGCGGCACCTGGGCACCGATCAACGAGGCCGGCAACATCCTGCACTTTGGCCTGAGCTATGTGCGTTACGACACCGAGCACGACACGCTTCGCCTGCGCGCCCGCGCCGATGCGGACCTGGCCACCATGCGGCTGGTCGACAGCGGCAACCTGACCGACGCCGACAATATCGGCGTACTGGGTCTCGAGGGGCTGTGGATCACCGGCCCGTTCAAGCTCCAGGGGGAGTACTACGACGCCGATATCAAACGCTACGCGCATGGCAACTACGGCAGCGACGGTTATTACATCGACGGCCTCTGGAACGTCACTGGCGAAACCTGGGGCTACAAGGCCGGCACACCCTCGACCGGCCTGCCCGACGAACCGGGTCGCGGCATGTGGCAACTGGGCCTGCGCTACGACCATATCGACCTCAACGATGGTGGCCTGGCCACCACCCCCACCGGCACCCCGCTCGTGGACGGCGTACTCGGCGGCAAGATGGGGACCTGGACCGCTGGCGTGAACTGGTACTGGCACTCCAATTTCAAGTTGGCGCTCAACTACGTGAAGGTCGACAGCAGCAGGTACAGCAGCTCGGCCGGCGGCTACGTGGATGACAACCCGAGCGTGGTCGAGGCTCGCGTTCAGTTCTATTGGTAACCCCGGCCCTGCTACCAGGGCCGCCTTCTCAACACGCCTATCCGATCGAATCCCGGCGCCTGCCATGGCGCCACCGCCTGCGGCGCCGGGCTGCCGGATACGCGTCATAGAGCCGTCACCGCGCAGACGCCGCACTGTCATCGAACGGTTATGCAATTGCGGCGGGCCGATCCGCTACGCCCCCTTCTTCCAGGAGCCACTTCCGTGATCCATTCCGCAACGTCCCGCCTCGTCGCCGGCCTGATCGCCGCATCGTTCGCACTATCTGCCCAGGCCGCCGATGTCACCGGTGCCGGTGCGTCCTTCATCTTCCCGGTGATGTCGAAGTGGTCGGCCGACTACAACAGCGCCACCGGCAAGAAGGTCAACTACCAGTCGATCGGCTCGGGCGGCGGTATCGCCCAGATCAAGGCCGCGACGGTGGACTTCGGTTCCTCCGACGCTCCGCTCAAGCCTGAAGAGCTGGCCGCCTCCGGCCTGGCCCAGTTCCCATCGGTGATTGGCGGTGTGGTGCCGGTGGTCAACGTGCCGGGCGTGCAGCCCGGCGCATTGAAGCTGGACGGCCCAACTCTGGCCAATATTTTCCTGGGCAAGATCAAGAACTGGAACGATCCGGCGATCGCCGCACTCAACAGCGGCCTCGCCCTTCCCTCGGCAAAGATCACCGTGGTGCATCGTTCCGATGGCTCGGGCACCACCTTCAACTTCGTCAATTACCTGTCCAAGATCAGCGCCGACTGGAAGAGCACGGTCGGCGAAGGCACCTCCGTACAGTGGCCTGCCGGCATCGGCGGCAAGGGCAACGAAGGCGTTGCCGCCTACGTCAAGCAGATCAAGGGCGGCATCGGCTATGTCGAGCTGTCCTATGCACTACAGAACAAGATGGCCTATGCCGCGCTGAAGAACGCCGCAGGCCAGGTAGTGCAGCCTTCGGACGCGAGCTTCGCCGCGGCAGCGGCCAGCGCGGACTGGGCGAACGCCACAGACTTCTACCTCGTGATGACCAACGCACCCGGCGAGAACGCCTGGCCGATCACCGCCACCAACTTCATCCTGGTGCAGAAAAAGCCAAAGAACCCCGCCGGCCTGGCCAACACCCGCGATTTCTTCCGCTGGATCTACGCCAACGGCGATAGCCAGGCCAAGCAGTTGGACTACGTGCCCCTGCCGGACACCTTGGTCAAGCAGATCGAGGCCTACTGGGCAAAGACCTTGTAGGGAGCCGAGGAACCCGGCGGCCAAGCCAGGCCCGCCCTCGATGGATATCCTGCTGGGTGGTACGACCGGCAGCCGCGACGCGGACTGCCCAGTCCGCGTCTTTTTTTGGGAGGTACTGACTCGCGCCCTCCCCCTAGGCCCCCTCGCCTCGCGGCCGCGAATCCGCTACATCAGAGCGGCCATCCCAGCGCCAAGGCTCCTGGTGTCATGAACGTGTAACAAAAACATCATTTCATAGCGCCATCCGCCGGGAAACCCGGCCAAACACCG
>JAATFS010000284.1 GCA_015655035.1 Lysobacterales bacterium
CCCTCCTAAGGGGAAGGTCGCCCGTTCGAATCGGGCCGGGGTCACCAGGCTTCAGTTCGTGAGCTGGGAGGAACTGCTCCAGTTCTGCGCCAAGATGGCGTGGCGCCCATCGGGCGAAAGCTGTTCACCGGACTTGGCGTCACTGGCCATGGGTTGGACGACAGACGCCCGTGTTGTCGGGCTCAATCGTGATTCCCGGCTGGCATGCACACGCCAACGTTGTTCTGCGATCGGTCCATGTGTTTTCTGCGCAAAGCGTTGGCGTCCGGTTACCGGAAAAGTTTCCATGGCAATCAATTGCTTGCAATGGATTCTGGTTAAATCCCTGTCCTACAAGGATTTTGCCGAATTGGCCGACGCCGCTGCAACGTTGCCGCAACGCAACACTTGACAGCCTTCATGCCGGTGATGTCTTTTGCACTCATGCGTAACGCCGTGACCACCTCGTCTGTCAGCTGCCTGCCGATCTTCCGGTTGGGCACGGGCGTGGCCGGTATTACCACCACCATTATCACCGTCACCATTAGCCCGGTGCGGCCCGTCGTCTTCGCGTAACTTCCGAAAACCACGGCCCCGCACCCGAATCAGGTTGCGGGGGTTCCCCTCAGCCTGATGCGGACGGGGCCTCCCAATGAGGTCTGTCGATGTCATCGCCCGCTGTCTCGCTCGAACCCGCTGTAGTCCCCGCGCTTGCGTCGCGCACCATCGTCCACAAGTTCGGAGGGACGTCGGTGGCCGATGCCGAACGTTACCGCCACGTCGCGCAGCTGTTGCTGGCGCGCGAGGAGACGGTACAGGTGACCGTGGTGTCGGCGATGAAGGGGGTTACCGATGCGCTGATCGAGCTGGCGGAACTGGCGGCACGCAACCGCCCGGACTGGCGCGAGCGCTGGCATGACGTGCGCGCGCGCCATCGCGGTGCAGCGGTCGCATTGCTGGGCGAGCAGTCCGGCGCAACGGTGGAGTGGCTGGACGCGCGCTTCGATCATCTGGCCGAGGTGTTGGGGGCGCTGGCGGTGATCGGCGAATTGCCGCGCGAGGTGCTGGAGCGTGTCCAGGGGCTGGGCGAGGTGTATTCGGCACAGTTGCTGGGTTCGCATCTGGCCGCGCTCGGCGAGGAGTGCGCGGTGCTGGACGCGCGCGAGGTGCTGGTGGTCGATCGCGGTGATCTGGGCGTGGACGTGGACTGGGCCATCAGCGCGCAGCGGCTGGAGACCTGGCGCCAGGCCAATCCGCAGTCGCGCGTGGTGGTGACCGGGTTCGTGGCCCGCGACCGCGACGACCGCATCACCACGCTTGGGCGCAATGGCAGCGATTATTCCGGCGCGATCTTCGCGGCGCTGTTCAATGCCGACGAACTGCATATCTGGACCGACGTGGATGGTGTGCTGTCGGCCGATCCGCGAGTGGTGCCCGAAGCGGTGCAGCTGGAGGCGCTCAGCTACGATGAGGCCTGCGAGCTGGCCTATTTCGGCGCCAAGGTGGTGCATCCGCAGACGATGTCGCCGGCGATCGAGCGCGGCCTGCCGATCATCATCCGCAACACCTTCCAGCCCGATCACCCGGGTACCCGGATCACCGCTGGCAGCCAGGTCAGCGGTCCGATCAAGGGCCTGACCCTGAGCCCGGACCTGGCGATACTGAATCTGGAAGGCACCGGCTTGATGGGCGTGCCGGGGACGGCCGAGCGCGTGTTCGCGTCGTTGCGCAATGCGCGGGTGTCGGTGGTGATGATTTCACAGGGGTCGTCGGAGCATTCGATCTGTTGCGTGGTCAAGCAGGCGGAATCGGAACGTGCCCGTGACGCGCTGTTGCAGGCGTTCGCGCACGAGCTGGTGGTCGGGCAGGTGCAGCGGGTGCAGTTGACCACCGGAATCAGCGTGCTGGCCGCCGTCGGCGATGGCATGGCCGGGCAACCGGGGGTCGCCGCACGCCTGTTCGAATCGCTGGGGCGTGCCCAGGTCAATATCCTGGCGATCGCGCAGGGCTCGTCCGAACGCAATATCTCCGTGGCGATCGACAGCCAGCATGCGACCAAGGCATTGCGCGCGGCGCACGCCGGCTTCTGGCTGTCGCCGCAGACGTTCTCGGTGGGCGTGATCGGGCCGGGTAATGTCGGCGCCGCCTTGCTCGACCAGTTGCGGGTGGCGCAGCCGCAATTGCTGGCCAAGGCCAACCTTGACCTGCGCTTGCGCGCGGTGGTCTCGCGCCGCCGCATGCTGCTGGACGAACGTGGACTGGTCGGCGACTGGCGCGAATCGTTCGCCGAGGCCAGCGTGGCGACGGACCTGGACCGTCTGACCTCGCACCTGTTGTCGGCCCACCTGCCGCATACGGTCATCATCGATTGCAGCGGCAGCGCCGATGTCGCCGATCGCTATGCCGATTGGCTGGCGGCCGGCATCCACGTGGTCACCCCGAACAAACAGGCCGGTTCGGGTCCGCTGGCCCGCTTTGTCGCGATCCGCGAGGCCGCAGCCGCCAGTGGCGCGCGTTTCCGCTACGAGGCCACGGTGGGCGCCGGCCTGCCGGTGATCACCACGCTGCGCGACCTGGTCGATACCGGCGATACGGTGACCTCGATCGAGGGCATCTTCTCCGGCACGCTGGCGTGGCTGTTCAACAAATACGACGGCAGCGTGCCGTTCTCCCAACTGGTCGCGCAGGCGCGGTCGATGGGCTATACCGAGCCGGATCCGCGCGACGACCTGTCCGGCATCGACGTGGCCCGCAAGCTGGTGATCCTGGCACGCGAGGCAGGACGCGAGGTCAGCATGGAGGACGTGACGGTGGAAAGCCTGGTGCCGGAGGCATTGCGCCAGGCCAGCGTGGAGGATTTCATGGAGCGCTTGCGGGAAGTGGATGCGAGCTTCGCGCAGCGTCTTGAGCAGGCCCGCGCACGCGGCAACGTGTTGCGCTATGTGGCGCAATTGCCGCGCGACGCCGCCCCCAGCGTCGGGCTGGTCGAGCTGCCGGCCAACCACGGCTTCGCCAACCTGCGTTTGACCGACAACGTGGTGCAGTTCACCACGCGGCGTTATTGCGAGAACCCGCTGGTGGTGCAGGGACCGGGCGCCGGTCCGGAAGTCACCGCCGCCGGCGTGTTCGCCGATCTGCTGCGGGTAGCGGCCGGCGAGGGGGCGCGCCTGTGAGCGAGGTTTCAGACAGGGCGGCGGGCGCGGCGGCCGATGCTTCTGTAC
>JAATFS010000001.1 GCA_015655035.1 Lysobacterales bacterium
GCGATCGACGCGACCGAGTACATGGACATCACCATGCGTACCGCCGAACTGCGCTTCGCCTCGCCGGCCAATGAGCGCTTCGAGTGGCTGCTGGGCGGCATGTACAGCGTCAGCGACCGCGACACCCACACCTATACCCGTGCCGATGGCGCCTACGCGATCCTGAGCCAGGCGCGACCGGCCGCCGAGTACGACGGCAGCGACAACGTCAACCGCACTTTCTCCGACGGCGGCGGCGAGGAATACGCGCTGTTCGGCGAGGGCAACCTGCATTTTGCCGACGACTGGACCGCGTCGCTGGGGGGGCGCCTGTTCAAGTCGCGCTACAACATCCGCCTGGACCGCTACGGTGTCAGCTACGTGCCGAGCCAGCACCCGGATGCGTACCGGATCAGCGAGACCGGGTTCGTGCCGAAGGCCTCGCTGCGCTACAGCCCGCGCCGCGACCTGACCACCTATGCCACCGTGTCCAAGGGGTTTCGCGTCGGCAATCCCAATACCATCTACCCGTGCAGCTGCGATTTCGTCACCCCGGAAGGCTGGAAATCCGACAGCCTGTGGAACTACGAATTGGGCCTGCGCAGCGGCTTTCTCGACAACCGCGGGCACATCGACGCGGCGGTGTTCTACATCGACTGGGACGATATCCAGGTACGCCTGACCCGGCCGGACAACACCACCTACGGCACCAACGCCGGCGCCGCGCGGATCTACGGCCTGGAGAGTAGTTTCGATTTCGATTTCAGCCCCGACATGAGCTGGCAAACCAGCTTCACCTGGCTTGACGCCAAACTTAGCGAGGACGTGCCCAGCGCCTCGCCAGCGCTGCGCAAGGGCCAGCGGCTGCCGGGCGCGTCGGACATCCAGATCGCAAACACGTTTAACTGGCGCTTCGCGGCAACGCTGGAGCCCACGCTGATCTTCCAGCACCGCTACCTGTCCGACGCACCGGAAACGCTGAGCGACAGCCAGGCGCGGGTGGGTGGCTACAACCAGTTCGATCTGCGCCTGAACCTGCGCCATGGCAATGTCGGCTACTCGATCTGGGGCACCAATCTCAGCAACGAGCATGCCGCCAGTTTCGGCTACGGCACCAGCGCCTACCCGATCTACGGACGTTCGGAGTTCCTGATCCGTCCGCGTACGTTCGGCGTGACCGTCAGCTGGAATCGCTAGGGCATGTCATGAACTTCAACGCCGTACCGACAAGGGATCCCATGCCTGCGATTCTTCCCGCCGGCCGTCGGCCGATACGCGCCTGCCTGGTCCTGGTCCTGGGCTTGCTCTGCGGCGGCGTGCAGGCCTTGCCGCAGGCCGCCGCGTTGGCGGCACCGGAGCGGCGCACCCGCTTCGATGTCGCCGAAGCGACCTGGAGCGCGCTGGACCTGTCGCCGGATGGGCGCATGCTGCTGTTCGACCTGCTCGGCGATATCTACGCGCTGGACCGGCGCGGCGGCACCGCGCGCGTGCTGCTGGCAGGCACCGCGTTCGAGCATTCGCCGGTCTTCTCGCCGGATGGGACGCGTTTTGCCTTCATCAGTGACCGTTCCGGCAGCAACAACGTGTGGATCGCCAACCGCGACGGCAGTGGACTGAAACAGCTGTCGCACGATCATGGGGTGGAGTATTTCGCCGCACCGGCATGGACGCCTGACGGTCGCAGCGTCTATGCCTCGCGCAGCCTGCCGTCGCTGCTGGCATTCGAGATCCACGCCTATCCGGTGGAAGGTGAGGGCGCCGCGACTGGCAAGATCACCCAGGCAATGCCCAATGGGGAGGGCTTCGATGCGCGCATCCAGGCGCTGGGCGCGGCGCCGTCGCCGGATGGTCGCTATCTGTACTACGCCAGCAAGACCGGCACCACCTGGAGCGGCAAGACGGTGCCGCCTAACTGGTCGATCATCCGCCACGACCTCGCCACCGGCGTCCGCGACACGTTGCTCGCGCCGGTGGGCGGGGCGATGCGCCCGGTGCTGTCGCACGATGGACGCCTGCTCGTCTACGCCAGCCGCCAAGGCCTGCGCACCGGCCTGCGCTTGCGCGACCTGGCCAGCGGCGAGGATCGCTGGCTGGCGTTCCCGGTCGATCGCGACGCGCACGACGGCGGCTACTACGCCGACCTGCTGCCGCACTTCGCCTTCACCCCGGACGATCGCGCGATCGTGTTCTTCCGCGATGGCAAGCCGCGTGAGCTGGCACTGGACGGCAGCGAGAAGACGATCCCCTTCAAGGCGCACGTGGACCTGCGCCTGGGACCCTCCCTGCACGTGGACCAACGCGAGGAGAGCGGGCCGGTGCGGGTGCGTACGCTGGGGTCGCCGGCGTTGTCGCCGGATGGCACGCGCTGGGCCTTCAGTGCGCTTGGGCGCCTCTACGTGCAGGACAGCGCACCCGGTTCGCGTCCGCTGCCGGTGGCGGCGGTGCCGGGCGATGCCTGGCAACCGGCGTGGTCGCCCGATGGCCGTCGCCTTGCCTACGTGAGCTGGTCGCCCGCTGCGGGCGGCGCGGTCTGGAGCGTGCCGCTGGATGGCGGCGCGCCAACGCGCGCCAGCCGTGGCGCCGGCTTCTTCAGCGAGCCGCAATTCAGCGCCGACGGGCGCCGGCTGATCGCATTGCGCTCCAGCCACTACGATCGCCTGCACGCAATCACCGAGACCGGTGCGGTGCGTGCCTCGGACCTGGTGACGCTACCGATCGACGGTGGCGACGAAGTCCTGCTGGCGCACGCTACCGGCGCGCGCGCGCTGGCGGTGACGGACAATACGTTGCGCTACTACGGTCCGCAGGGGTTGGCGACGCTGGCGCTGGACGCGCCCGCCGAGCCAGTTCGGCAGGCCACGATCAAGGCGACCGCGATGTCGCAGTACGTGGCCGCGACGGTGCCGGTCGGCGAGGCGCGCTCGAGCCCGGATGGCCGCCATGCGCTGGCCGTGTCCGCCAGCCAGCTATATTTGCTGCCGCTACCGCCGGTCCGGCAGGGCAGCGTGCCCACGCTGGACCTGGCCGATCCTGCGACCCCGCGCATCAAGCTCACCGCAGTCGGCGC
>JAATFS010000277.1 GCA_015655035.1 Lysobacterales bacterium
AGATACAGCGGCAAGAGCAGTGCCACTGCGATCGCGGCTACCACGATGTCCTGTACCCGCTTGACCAGCAGGAAGTCACTGCGGGTCAGGCCCTGGCGCAAATTGATCACCGGGACCTGCCCGATCAACTCCACGCTCGGGTTGAGCAGGCCGAAGTCCTGAATGTCCGGCACCAGCTTCACCAGCAGCGGATAACGTTCGAGCATCTTCAACAGGCCCTTGACGTTATCGCGATCGGTCAGCGGCAACGAGACCCATACCTGGTCCACGTCGGCATGATTGTCGCGCAGGTAGGTATCGAGCTCGGCCATCGTCCCGAGACGCAAGGGCACGCCGGCCTCCCTGCTCGGCTGGCGGTCGTACTCGGAAGCGAAGTAGCCGACGATGTTGAGACCCGCACCCGGATTACCTTGCAGGTGCCGATGTAGCTTGAGGACAGGCGAACGCAAGCCCACCGCGACTACGCGTTGGCTACCGCTTTCGTGTTGTTCGCGAGCACTGATGCGTGCACGTACGAAGCTGTGCACCGCAATCATGCCGGTGCCGCCCAGCAAGAAGGTATAGGCCAGCCACTGCCGCGACACCCCGTCCCCCATCTGGACCAGCAGCGCATGCATCGAGAACAGCGCATAGACCACCAGCCAGGTGATCACCAAGAGGAACAGCTCGCGCAGCATGCTACGACCGCGCCAATCACGATACAGCGGCGAGAGCCCGAAGCAGATCAACGCATAGAGGAACACGGTTGCCATCGCGGTGCGCTGCACCGGACTGGGTATCTGGGAACCGAAGCGCAGGTAATAGCCAACCACCATGGCCAGCACAATTGCGCCCGCGTCGGCGATCCTCAACCAGACGTCGGTTGCGGCCTGCCTTTCGAGGGCGCTGCGCAGCGTAGTCTCACGCTTGCGCTCCACCATGCTTTCGATTGATTGCAGCAATTACCGATCCTCCAATGATAGATGACCCGAATCTAAATCGAATCACTGCAAGACCCGCCCCCCTGCGTAACGGCCTGACAGCCGCCGGTCCTGCAAAGTTGAAACTTAACATTTCTCAATTAACGACCGATGTACCGGCTGGAAACCGTCACCTGTGATTTAGCCCTCATCCATTCTTACGATGCGGGAGATCCGCATGCCGTGGTGGGTGCGGAACCGGCCCGAATCCCCGAACAACGCGAACCGCAAGGCCCTGAAGGCCGCAGACACCGGGCTGCAATCCCACGACCGGGCCTTCCGATAAGCCTTTAAAAAATCCAACCGCCGTGAACCGCCCATCGCCGACCTCGGAGTTAGTGGCAGCACTGAAGAACTCGATCGCAGAAGGCCCCTGGACACCCCTAGAATCAGCGTCTGGCCTATTGATCCTCGTCAGCAGCGAATCGCAGAAGCAGCTAGGAACGTGCGTCAATGTTACGTCGCGTATGCGTCAATATTGCGACGCATCATTGGACTGTACCTCAGGGGCGTGGCGAGTGTGAAGCCAATTTCATCAACCAGGAACTCCGTCACATCTCCGGGTCATGCTAGATTGGTCGGTCCGTTCTGGGACCCGCCATGCCCGCCCCTGCCTCACTGACCGAAGGCCCCATCGGCAAGCGCCTGCTGCTGTTCGCACTGCCGATCCTCGCCGGCAATGCGGCGCAGTCGCTGAACGGCTCCGTCAACGCCATCTGGGTCGGCCGCTTCCTTGGCGAATCCGCAGTGGCTGCGGTGGCCAATGCCAACAGCATCCTGTTCTTTTTACTTGGCTCGGTGTTCGGCATCGGCATGGCCTCGACGATCCTGATCGGCCAATCGATCGGCGCCAGAGACCTTCCGGCCGCACGCAAGGTGATGGGAAGCAGCGCCACCTTCTTCATCGGTCTTTCGGTGGTGATCGCGATCGCCGGCTGGTGGTTGGCACACCCACTGCTCGCGGCGATGGGCACCTCGCTGGAGGCGCTGCCGCTGGCCGAGGCCTACCTGCGCGTGATCTTCCTGGCGATGCCGCTGCTGTATGCCTTCGCCTTCTTGTCGGCAGCGCTGCGCGGCGTCGGCGATGCGCGCACGCCCTTCCGCTTTCTGCTGCTGTCGGTGGTGCTGGATATCGCGATCAACCCCCTGCTGCTGTTCGGACTGGGCCCCTTCCCGGAACTGGGGATCGCCGGCGCGGCCTGGGCCACGCTGATTGCCCAGGGCCTGTCACTGGCCGCACTGCTGGTCCATCTGCGGCGCCAACGGCACATACTGTGGCTGGGACGCAAGGACGTGGCACTGCTGCTCCCCGACCCGATCATCGTTCGCACGCTGATCGTCAAGGGCGTGCCGATGGGCTTGCAGATGGTGCTGATTTCGCTGGCGATGATCGCAATGATCGCGATGATCAACGGCTTCGGCACCGACACGTCGGCCGCTTACGGCGCGGCGATGCAGCTCTGGGCGTACGTGCAGATGCCGGCCATGGCCATTGGTGCGGCGTGCTCGTCGATGGCCGCGCAGAACGTGGGCGCCCAGCGATGGGATCGGGTCACGGCCACGGCACGCAGCGGCGTGCTGTTCAATTTCCTGCTGACCGGCGCACTGATCGCACCACTGATCCTGTTCGATCGTTGGACCCTGGCACTGTTCCTGCCTCCAGATAGCGCGGCACTGGAGATCGCGCGCCACCTGAATCACATTGCGATCTGGTCCTTCTTGTTCTTCGGCGTCACCTTCGTGGTGTCGGGCGTGGTACGGGCGACTGGCGCAGTTATCCCGCCCCTGCTGATCCTGGCGCTGGCGCTTTGGGGCATCCGCATTCCGTTTGCGCATTGGCTGGCACCGTCGTGGGGCGCCAACGCGCTGTGGTGGAGCTTTCCGGTGAGCGCAGCGTGCGCGATGACTCTGTCGCTGGCGTATTACCGCTGGGGTGGCTGGAAGCGCGCGCACATGCTGCCCACCCATGCCGCGCCGGCAGTGGCCACGCCTGCAGAGATACCCAGCCCACCACCCGCAACGGTGGCGGACATACCACTGGCGGACGTACGCGACTGAGTTTCGCCTGC
>JAATFS010000199.1 GCA_015655035.1 Lysobacterales bacterium
CAATCCCAAGACCTGGAGCGCGCTGCTCACCAGTGCCCGCCAGGACCTGACCGCGCTGCGCAGCCTGTGGAGCGAATCGGCGGTGCCGCACGTGGTGGCGACGGTGCCGCCGCAACACATGTACGGCATGGAGCTGTCGGTGCTGCTGCCGCTGGTGACCCTGCTGGCAGTGCACGCCGGGCGCCCGTTCTTTCCCGAGGACGTGGCGCAGGCGTTGGCCGAGGTGCCGGCGCCTCGCGTGCTGGTGACCACCCCGGTGCATCTGGGGGCGTTGGTCGCTTCTGGCGTACAGTTGCCGCCGCTGGCGGGGATCGTGTCGGCTACCGCGCCGTTGTCGCAGTCATTGGCCGCTGCCGCCGAGGCCCGCTTCGGCGGCGAGGTGCGGGAAGTGTTCGGTTCGACCGAGACCTGCGTGTTCGCGTTCCGCCGCACCGCCTGTGAGGAGGCATGGACGCCGTTGCCGGGCGTGCGGGTGGTGCCGCAGCCGGATGGCACTCGGATCCACGCACCGCATCTGCCGCAGCCGGTGTTGCTGGCCGACCTGATGGAGGTGGATGCCGATGGCCGGTTCCAGGTGCGAGGGCGCCAGGCCGACCTGCTGAAGATCGCCGGCAAGCGCGCCTCACTTGCGGATCTGAGCCGGCGCCTGCTGGCGATTCCGGGTGTGGTGGACGGCACGATCGTGCAGCTGGCCGCCGAACCGGGCCAGACGGAAGGCCGGATCGCCGCGCTGGTGGTGGCGCCGACGTTGAGCGAGGCGCAGATCATCGATGCGCTGCGCCCGGGCATCGATCCGGTGTTCCTGCCCAGGCGCCTGCGCCGGGTAGAGGCGCTGCCGCGCAACGAGACCGGCAAGCTGCCGCGCGACATGGTACTGGCGTTGCTGGCCGCCGCACCGCGTCCGGGCTGAGCGGCCACGCGTCGATCAACGCGGGCGCGATACGCCCGCGTCAGCCGTGCCCGCCGTCGATTTCCACCGCCAGCTCGTCGCGGCAGATCACCGCGTGCAGCAACAGGCGTGGCACCCGGTCGCCAAAGCGCGCATCCAGCGCCTGCGCCGCCAGCGCCAGGTCGGCGCGCTCGCGCACGTAGACCTTGAGCCGGGTGCCGGGGCCGAACTGTGCCGGCAGCGTCGGCGCGTGGTCGCGCGCGGCATCGAGCAGCGCGTCGAAGTTGGCGAAGGTCTCCTCAAGTTGCGCCAGCAGCTGGCCGGCATGCATCGAGGCGTGGCCGACCACGGCGGCCGTGCCCGATAGCAGCAAGGGCATGTCGCTGCCGGCCGGCGCCAGCATCGCGCGGGCGAAGCTCGGCGGCTGCGGGCCGTACTGGCGCGGATAGCGGTAGGCGCTGACCTGGCGGGGATTTTCCAGCGGGGTGCCGGGCTGGTTGGCTGCCAACCAGTAGATCTGCATCCTGCGCGTATCTTCGTAGCGGCCGATCGCAGTGGCCGCCGGCAGCTGGGCGCTATCGAAGTGGCCGAGTCCGCGCGCACGGCCGATGCAGAAGCGCCGGTAGCGCTCGCGGTCGCCGCTGCCGGCGGTGATCGCATCCAGGTAGTTCCAGACGCGCAACAGGTGCGGGGTGTCGCTATGGCCGACGAACCGGCTCAATTGCGTGTATGCGTGCGCGCTGGCTGTCTCGATGTCCGGCGCTTCGTCCAGCTCCAGCACCCCAAACAGCAACTGCCCGTCGCTGGCCCAGGCGATGTCGCCGTCGCGGCCGCCGCGCACCGTGCCCGCGCCGCGCCAGACCTCGAGCTGGCGCGGGCCATGGGATTGCAACGCAACCCGCAGGTAGCGCGGGTCATGGTGGCGCGGCGCATCCTCGCCGAAGCCGAACACGGCCAGTACCTGGTCATCGCGCAGCACTGCCCCCGGATCCGTCTCGGGCACGTATTCCACACGCAGACGCGGATGCGCCAGCGCGTGGGAAGGAGGGGCGTACGCTTGGATCATCAGGTGACTCCGGGCAAGGGGACGGTGCAGGCTCGACGCCACCGGGTTCTACCATGCGGGCGCCGACGTGGAAGCGGCGTCGATGGCCGCGTCATCGCAATCGCGCCCTGACGCACCCGGCCCGAGTGAATGAAAAGGCGCAAAACCGGCGGCATGCTAGCGTATGGCGGCGCTGGTGGCAGTTGCGTGGAGCCGCGTGATGCACCATCGTGTCGCACCTTTTCTATCGCTTGGAAGTCTCTGGATGTCTGTGCAAACCGCCGCCGAACGTGAATTGGCCGAGCTCCTGGTCGAAAGCCTGAACCTGGAAGACGTCCAACCCGGCGACATCGATCCGGAGGCGGCGCTGTTCAATACCGGCCTGGGCCTGGATTCGATCGATGCGCTGGAACTGGCGCTGGCGATCAACACGCGCTACGGCGTCCAGCTGCGCTCGGACAGTGACGAGAATCGTCGGATCTTCGCTTCGCTGCGCGCCCTGTCGGCCCATGTCCAAGCCAACGCAGGACACTGACACGCTGGCGCCGGGTATGCCCGCCGACGCCGCGCCGTGGGCGCTGGCGGCGGGCGTGGGGCTGGCGTTGGCCTATTCGCCGCTGGCGCACTGGGCCAACGCCTCGCATCGCCCGGACCTGGCGGTGCTGGCCGGGGCCATGCTGGTGCTGATGGTATTGGTCGAGCCGATGGCGCGCGGGCGGGCCTGGGCCTGGCTGCTCGCGGCGGCCGCGTTGCTGGCGCTTGCGCCGCTGTGGCGTTCGCCACACGCGATGCTGCTGCTGGCCGCGCCGCCGGTGGTGTTCACCGGCTGGGTGGCCTGGTTCTTCGCACGCAGCCTGTGGCC
>JAATFS010000255.1 GCA_015655035.1 Lysobacterales bacterium
ATCGGATCGATCACGATGGCGCCGTACAGTCCGGCCTGCTCCTGGTGCAGCGAATGGCTGTGGTACCAGTAGGTGCCGGCCTGGCGCAGGGTGAAACGGTAGTGGTAGGCCTGGCCGGGGTAGATGCCGTCGAAGCTCATGCCCGGTACGCCATCCATGTTTGCCGGAAGCACGATGCCATGCCAATGAATCGAGGTCGGGGTGTGCGTAGGCAAGCGGTTGGCCACGCGTACGTTGACGGTATCGCCTTCGCGCCAGCGCAGGATCGGCGCCGGCAGGCTGCCGTTGAGGGTGATGGCCGGACGTGGGCGGCCGGTGAAGTTCACGCGGGTGGCGCCGACGGCCAGCTCGAGATCATTGCCGCTCAACTGGTAGGGCGCAGCTGGGCGGATGGCAGTGGCATTGGCGAAAGCCGGGCGCGTGGACAGGCAGCCCAGGCCGGCGGCGGTGGCGCCGACGGCCAGTCCGGTGACGAAGCGACGCCGCGATGGCAGCGCGGGTGCGCCGGGAACATAGCGTTTCATGGAGGAATCCTCGATGCGATGCAAGGAGCGGGCACCGGGGTGTCCGCTCACGGTTCGGCCGCAATGGCTGCGGCCGTGCGTCTGCCGCCGGCTGGCGGCATCGGGATCAGGCGATGGGGGGGCGATCGAGCCGGGATCGCCCGGGTAGTCCGCGTTCTTCTTGCTGGCCACCGGGGACGAGCGACCCGCTCAGCGCCGGCAGCGCTATCGGCAGGGCCGGAAATGCCAGCAACGGTTGCAGATGGGGGCACGGGCAGTGTGCCGCCGAAGCGCAGCAGCCGTGCTTGCCGCCAGCACGATCGTGGTCATGATCGTCGGCCGTGGGCGCAGCGTGGCAGGGCGTCGTCGCCGTCGCGGCGGCCGGTGCGTGGGGGTGCAGCGCATGCCTGGCCAGATGCGCCGACGCGGCGGCGCGGGCGACCGGCATTGCCGCTTCGGCGCGCTGTGCGTCGGCCAGCGCCTGCATCATGGGCAGAGCGGCCGCAGTGCTGCCGTTGAGCAGCAGGCACAGGCACAACAGGATGCGGGTCAGCAAAGCGAAGGACGGCACGTGGCGGCAACGGCGAGGGTTCGTGCAGAGCATACCGGAGTCGTCGGGCCGGGCAACCATCGCCCAGGCGCCGGTGCGGCTAGCGGGCGTATCATCGATGGCATGAGCCGTAGCGAACCATCTGGGTCGACACCGGTGCCGGCGCGAACGCTGGCGCTGGAGATCACCGGCATGAGTTGCGCGGCCTGTGCGGCTTCCATCGAGAGCGTGCTGGCCAAGACGCCAGGCGTGGCGAACGGCCACGTCAACTTCGCCTCGGCCAAGGCGCGAGTGGAGTACACCCCGGGGCTGGTCGATGCGGAGACGATCATCGCGCGCATCGGCAAGGCGGGTTTCGGCGCCAGCGAAGTGCGCGAGCTGGACGAGGCCGAGATCGCCGCGCGCGAGGCGGCCGAGCGCAAGGCCTGGCATCGGCAACTGGCGCTGTTCGCGGCCTCGCTGCTGCTGACGTTGCCGTTGTTGGCGCAGATGTTGACGATGTTTGGCGGCGGTACCGGCAACCCCCTCACCGGTCATCCTCCCGATCTGCTGCCGCGCTGGGTGCAATTATTGCTGGCCACGCCAGTCCAGTTCTGGATCGGCGCGCGTTTCTATCGCGCCGCGTACAGGTCGCTGCGTGGCGGTAGCGCCAATATGGATGTGCTGGTCGCGCTCGGCACCAGCATGGCCTGGCTCTACAGCGCAGTGGTCACCGTGTTCGGGGTGAGCGGGCAGCATGTGTACTTCGAGGCCAGCGCCGCGATCATCACCCTGATCCTGTTGGGCCGGCTGCTGGAGGCGCGCGCCAAGCGCAAGACATCCTCGGCGCTGCGCGGGTTGCTCGATCTCACGCCGCGTTCGGCCAAGCTCGAACGCAACGGCGGACTCGTCGAGGTCGATGCCGGCAGCCTGGTGGTCGGCGACGTGTTCGTGGTCGCGGCCGGCGAGCGCGTGCCGGTGGATGGCGAAGTCATCAGTGGTGCGTCCAACGTGGACGAGGCGATGCTGTCGGGCGAGTCGATGCCGGTCGGCAAGACCGCCGGCAGCCCCGTGTTCGCCGCCACCGTCAACCAGCTCGGCATGTTGCGCGTGCGCGCTACCGGAGTAGGCGCCGATACGGTGCTGGCGCAGATCACCCGCATGGTCGATGCGGCGCAGGGCTCCCGGGCGCCGATCCAGCAGCTGGTGGACAGGATCGCGGGCGTGTTCGTACCGGTAGTGATCGCCATCGCTGCGCTGACGCTGCTGCTCACCTGGCTGCTGACCGGCACGTTCGCCACCGCGTTGGTGCATGCGGTGGCGGTGCTGGTGATCGCGTGCCCGTGCGCGCTGGGCCTGGCTACGCCGACCGCGATCATGGTCGGCACCGGCGCAGGGGCCCGGGCCGGCATCCTGATCCGCAATGCCGAGGTGCTGGAGCGTGCGCGTGCGCTGAAGACCGTGGTGCTGGACAAGACCGGGACACTGACTCGCGGGCGGCCCGAGGTGACCGAGGTGATGGTGCCGGCCGGGCAGGATGAAGCCGCGCTGCTGCGCTGGGC
>JAATFS010000177.1 GCA_015655035.1 Lysobacterales bacterium
CGATCCGCAGCCCCTCGGCGGGCACGATCACGTCCTGCAGCGGCAATAGGGAGGTGTCACCCTCCCCGCGCACGACGGCGTTCCAGCCGGCGATCGCCTGTTCGGCCTGGGCCGCGTCGTGGAAGCGCGTGGCCAGTTCACGTGCCAGGCGCAGCTTCACGTCGCGCGGATTCAGGACGCCGGACTCGACCTCCGCACGCAGCGCCTTGGCTTCATCCACGCCGATATCGAAGCTGAGCAGGTCGATCCAGCGCCACATCAAGGTGTCGTCCACCTTCATGGTCTTGGTGACCATGTCGATGGCCGGCTCATTGATGCCGATGTAGTTGCCCAGCGACTTGGACATCTTGTTGACGCCGTCCAGGCCTTCCAGCAGCGGCATGGTCAGCACGGTCTGCGGCGGCTGTCCGTTGTGCTCTTGCAATCCGCGTCCCATCAGCAGGTTGAACTTCTGGTCGGTGCCGCCCAGCTCGACGTCGGCCTTCAATGCCACCGAGTCATACCCCTGCACCAGCGGATACAGGAATTCGTGGATGGCGATCGACTGCTGGCCGGCGAAGCGCTTGGCGAAATCATCGCGTTCGAGCATGCGCGCAACGGTGTGCTGGGCGGCGAGCTTGATCATGTCGGCCGCATTCATCTGGCCGAACCATTCGGAATTGAACCTAACTTCGGTGCGTTCGCGATCCAGCACCTTGAACACCTGCTCTTCATAGGTGCGCGCATTGACCAGCACATCGTCACGGGTGAGCGGCTTGCGGGTGACGTTCTTGCCGGTGGGATCGCCGATCATCCCGGTGAAGTCGCCGATCAGGAAGATCACCTGGTGGCCAAGCTCCTGGAACTGGCGCAGCTTGTTCAGCAGCACGGTATGCCCCAGATGCAGGTCCGGCGCGGTGGGATCGAAACCCGCCTTGACCCGTAGCGGGCGGCCGGTCTTGAGCCGGGCCTCCAGTTCGTCCAACTTGAGAATCTCGTCGGCACCGCGGCCGATGAGCGCGAGCGAATCTGCAATCGAAGACAAGGGAATACTCCAGCGGCGGTGCCGTTAAAAACGTGAACGATGTTAAACGCGGGTTAATTGCGTGCCAAGCGAAAAAATCAATCCGCTCAATGGTTTGACGAGCTGTTGATCGGTGTCTATGGTACCGACGTTTGAGCTCGCGCTTCGAGCTTCGAGGACACCTCAGCGATGCAGAACTCCGAGCAGGGCCGCGTGCGCAAGCAGCGCTTCCAGCAACGTCTCAACGTTCTTCACGTTTCTACGCTGCATCGGCGGCTCAAACAGCATCTGCCTGCGGCCTTCAATACCCGCTGGACACGCCGCCACTGGATCCACGCCAGCCTGTTCGCCATGATCGGCGCGCTGGTGGCCACGATCGTGCCCGGCTTCTCCAATGCCATCGATACGCCATTGTCGAGTCATGCGACGCTGCCGCTGCCGTTGCCGCCGTTGGCGCCGGGCCAGTCGCCGTACAGCCTGCCGACCGATACCTGGCACACGCTACGGATCAAGTCCGGGCAGACCCTCAGCAGCGCCTTCGACGAACTCGGCATCCCGAGCACCGTGATGCACCAGGTGCTGCAGCACCCGGGCACCAAGGCCGCGCTGACCCGGCTGCGGCCTGGCGCCGAAATCGCCTTCGACATGCCCAAGTCCGGCGAGCTGCGCGGCTTGCGCTTCGACCGCGATGCCAGTCATCGAGTGGAGCTGTCGCTGGCCGGGGATCAGGTCCACGAGAAGGTGTCCACACGGGCCACCACCACCCGTACGGTGGTGACCAGCGGCCAGATCAGCAGTTCGCTGTACGTGGCCGCGCGCAAGGCCGGGCTGACACCGGCGGCAGTGGCGACGATGACCGACGAGATCTTCAAGTACGACATCGACTTCGACAAGGACCTGCAGCCGGGCGACCGTTTCAGCGTGGTGATGGACGAGACCTGGCGCGAAGGCGAGCGCATCGACTCCGGCGATATCCTGGCCGCCACCTTCACCACCGGTGGCAAGACCTATAGCGGCTTCCGCTTCGAGCGCGGCGGCAAACAGGCCGAGTACTTCGACATCACCGGCCGGCCGTTGAAGAAGAGCTTCATTCGCATGCCGGTGGCCTACAGCCGCATCAGTTCGACCTTCGGCGCACGCAGGCATCCGGTGCTGGGCAGGATGCGCATGCACAAAGGCATCGACTACGCCGCCTCTTCCGGCACCCCGATCATGGCGGCCGGCGATGCCCGCGTGCAGTTCGTAGGTAACCAGCGCGGCTACGGCAATGTGGTCATCCTGGACCATGGCAAGGGCTACAGCACGCTGTACGGCCATATGTCGCGCTTCGGCAAGCTCAGAACCGGTCAGCACATCGATCAGGGCACGGTGATCGGCTACGTCGGCATGACCGGCCTGGCCACCGGGCCGCACCTGCACTATGAATTCCGCGTCGGCGGACAGCAGCGCAATCCGGCGTCGGTGACGATGCCGCCGCCGACCCCGCTGGCGGGGGCCGAGCTGGCCGCGTTCCGGGCCAAGACCTCGCCGGCGATGGCGCGCATCCAGGGCATGGAGAAGCTGCTCTACGCCGATGCCGGCGCCGGGGGCAAGGCCCAGCCAGAGGCGAAGCGCAAGGGCCGCGGCTGATTGGCCAACTTATTGATTGACGCCCTTGGGCAAGGCGCAGACCCTGTAGCGCCTTCGACGCAACTCCCGATGTCCTCTTCCCACGACGCCGAAGCACCGCTGTTTCTTGGTCTGATGTCCGGTACCAGCGCCGATGGCATCGATGCGGCACTGGTGCAGTTCGATCCCGCCGCCGCCCCGCGTTGCCGGCTGGTAGCGGCGGCCACTACGCCCTGGATGCCTGCGTTGCGCGAGGAACTGATTGCGCTTGGCCAGGGCGCGGAAATCCCCTCACTGGACCTGCTGGGCCGCCTGGATGCCGAGGTCGGCCTCGCGTTCGCCGCAGCAGCCAAGCATTTGATCGAGGAGGCCGGGATAGATCGCCGCCGCGTCCGCGCGATCGGCTCACACGGGCAGACGGTCCGGCATCGGCCATTGGCCGATCCAGCCTTCACCTGGCAGATCGGCGATGCACATCGCATCGCTGAACATACGGGCATCTGCACCGTGGCCGATTTTCGCCGCCGCGACGTGGCGGCGGGCGGCCAGGGCGCGCCCCTGATGCCGGCCTTCCACCTGGCCATGCTCGGCGCCGCCGACGAGGATCGCGCGGTGTTGAACCTGGGCGGCATCGGCAACCTGACGCTGATCCCACGCCAGGGCGATATTCGCGGCTTTGATACCGGTCCGGCCAATGCATTGATGGATAGTTGGTGCTACCGCCATCTGGGCACCTCCTACGATGCCGACGGCGCGTTTGCCGCCAGCGGCAACGTGGACTCGCCGCTGCTGGCGCGGTTGCTGGCCGAGCCGTGGTTCGCGCTGCCGCCGCCCAAGAGCACCGGGCGCGAGCAATTCCACCTGGAATGGGTGGAGATGCAGCTGCCCGAGGGCACGGTGGCCGCAGCAAATGTGCAGGCCACCCTGCTGGAACTGACTGCCGCCAGCGTGACCGAGGCCTTGCTGCGACACCAGCCCGAGACCCGTCGGCTGCTGGTCTGCGGCGGCGGCGTGCGCAATCCGGTATTGATGGCACGGCTGGCCGAACGACTGCCCGGCGTGGTGGTCGAATCCACCCAGGCGCATGGCCTGGACCCGGATTACCTGGAGGCGATGGGCTTTGCCTGGCTGGCAGCCGAGGCCCTGGCCGGACGCCCGGCCAACCTGCCGGCGGTCACCGGCGCGCGTGGGCCACGGGTGTTGGGCGCGATCCATCCGGCCTGAGCCCGAGCAAGCCGCCAGGGCCACGGTTTTCAGGCAGCCGCAGTATCGTTTTCACGGATCCGCGGCCACAGCCAGGCCAGCAACAATAGGGTTGGGACCACCGTCACCGCACTGATCATGAAGAACACGCTGTAGGACGTGGCTTCGACCAGGAAGCCGGACACGCCACCGGCGAACTTGCCCGGCAGGTTGGCCAGTGATACCAGCAGCGCGTACTGGGTGGCGGTGAAGTTGCGATCGGTCAGCGACGAGGCGAAGGCGACGAACACCACCCCGGCCACGCCCTGGCACAGGTTGTCGGCCGACAGCGCCGCGTAGAAGGCCCACAGCTCGCCCGGGTGCTGAGCCATCAGCAGGAACGCCAGGTTGGACAACGCCACGCCGAGCGCGGCCACCAGCAGCATCCGGCGGAAACCGAACGCGGCTACCAGGACACCTCCCAGGAAGGCACCGGCCACGCCCATCCACACGCCGAACAGCTTGGACACGGTGGCGATATCGGCCTTGGTGAAGCCGGAGTCCAGGTAGAACGGTCCCGCCATCACCCCGATCACCTGGTCGGGGAACTTGAACATGCCCACGAACAGCAGCAATGCCAGTGCGGTCAGCACGCCATTGCCGGTGAAGAAGCTGGAGATCGGCTGCCAGAACGCGCCCAGGAAATCGACCCGCCGCTGCACCGTCGATTGCCGCAGATCCGGTTCGCGGTTGAGCAAGGTGGTGATGATCGGCAGCAGCATCAGTGCTGCGGTGGCCAGATACGCCCATTGCCAACCGCGGAATTCGGCCAGGTACAAGGTGCCGGCGCCGCCCACGATCAAGCCGATGCGATAGCCGAAGATGTAGGTCGCCGCCAGCGCCGCCTGGGCCGATTCCGGCGCGATCTCGATGCGGTAGGCATCGACCACCGAGTCCTGGGTAGCGCCCCAGAACGAAGCAAACAATACCCATGCCACCAGGCTGCCCACCCCCATGTCGGGATGGGTGAATGCCAGTGCGAACAGGCCGATGGTCACCCCGACCTGCGAGGCCAGCAGCCAGGAACGGCGGCGGCCCAGGAAGCCGATCAGCGGGAACGCGAAGCGGTCGATCAATGGCGCCCACAGGAACTTGAGCAGGTAGAAGAAGCTGGCCAGGCTGATCAGGCCGATGCTGCCCAGGTCCAGGCCGACATCGCGCAAGCGCGTGGACAGGGTCTGCGAGGCGATCAGCAAGAAGGGCAACCCGCTACCGAAGCCGAGAAAGGCCATCGCCGCCGCCGAGGGCGTGGCGAAGGCGCGCTGGATGCCCCGCCAGCCTTTGTAGCTGGGCGCGGCGGCAACCGGATCAGTCATGGCAATCCCGCAGCTGGTTTACGCGGATCGAGCGCGACGCGGTAGCCGCTGGCACACGCGCCGTGCCCTCCCCGTGGCCCTGAAAATGCGCCGCCTCCCGCATCACGGAGCGTAGTCCACCGTGAAAGGCGCATGGTCGGAGAAGCGTTGATCGCGATAGATCGAGCAGCCGCGCAGGCGCTCACGCAGACCCGGCGTGACCAGTTGGTAGTCGATACGCCAACCGACGTTGTTGGCGCGAGCGGCGCCGCGATTACTCCACCAGGTGTAGTCCTGGCCTTCCGGATGCAGCGCGCGGTAGGCGTCGATCCAGCCGCGCCCGCTGCCGGCATCGGCCTGGTCGAGGGTATCGGCGCACAGGCCGTTGAGCCAGTCGCGCTCGGGCGGCAGGCAGCCGGAGTTCTTCTGGTTGGATTTCCAGTTCTTGATGTCCAGCGCCGAGCGCACGATGTTCCAGTCCCCGCACAGCACGTAGTCGCGGCCGCTGGCCAGCCACTCGGCCAGGATCGGCCGCAGCCACTCCATCACCTGGAACTTGTAGCCCTGGCGCAGCTCGCCGGACGAGCCGGATGGAATGTAGAAGGACACCACGCTGAGGTTGCCGAAGCGCGCTTCGATATAGCGGCCCTCCTCGTCGAACTCGGGCCAGCCCAGGGCGGTGCGCACTTCGTCGGGTTCGCGCCGGCTGTAGATCGCCACGCCGCTATAGCCCTTCTTGGTGCTGGCATCGCGAAAGCGCGCGGTGTAGCCGGCAGGCAGAAACTCGGCACCGGCCAGTTGGTGCTCCTGGGCCTTGGTCTCCTGGACACACAGCACGTCGGCGTCCTGTGCCGAGAACCAGGGGAAGAACCCCTTGCTGGCGGCCGAACGCAGGCCATTGGCGTTGAAACTGATGATCCGCATGAGACTGGGCTGGGGAACCGGCAATGGAAAGTCGGTAAAGCGTACCCCAGCTCGGCCATCGAGCACCTGACCGGCTATGCTTTTACGCTTACTGTCTCCTATTGCCGATTCCCCACATGACTGACCACCGCTCACGTTTCCTGCAACTGGCCCTGGACGCGGAGGCGCTGCGCTTCGGCGAGTTCACGCTCAAGTCGGGCCGGCTCAGCCCGTATTTCTTCAACGCCGGGCGTTTCGACTCCGGCGCCAAGACCGCGAGGCTGGCGCAGTGCTATGTCGATGCGGTGGAAGCGGCGGGGCTCGAGTTCGACCTGCTGTTCGGGCCGGCGTACAAGGGCATCCCGCTGGCCACGGCGCTGGCGTGCGAGTATGCCGGGCGCGGCCGCGACCTGCCGCTGGCGTTCAACCGCAAGGAGGCCAAGGCGCATGGCGAGGGCGGCAGCCTGATCGGCGCGCCGCTCGCCGGGCGCAAGGTATTGATCGTCGACGATGTGATCACTGCCGGCACCGCGATCCGCGAGGCGCTGGGCATCATCCGCGACGCAGGCGGCCTCCCGGCTGGGATCGTGGTGGCGCTCGACCGCCAGGAAATCGCCTCGGAAAGCGACCGTCGCTCGGCCGCGCAGGCGGTAGCCGCCGAAGCCGGCATCCCCGTGGTGGCGGTGGCCAACCTGGGCGACCTGCTGGCATTTGCTGCCGGGAACGCCGAGCTCGCCGGCTTCCGCGAACCGTTGCTGGCCTATCGCGCACGTTACGGAACCGAAGTAACGGGCTGAGCGCGATGGTCGTCTCGATGTCGAACCTGACAAGCCTGGCAGTGGTGTTGCTGGGCACGTTCGCCGCCATGCCGGTGCTGGCGCAACGCAATGGCGTCAACGTCGCGAAGAAGCTGTACTGCTGGAACAAGAACGACCAGCGCGTGTGCAGCGACACCTTGCCGGCGGAAGCGGTGAACCAGGCGCATGAGGAATTCAGCGCCAGCAGCGGCCTGCGCAATGCCGAGGTGCAGCGCGCGCTCAATGCCGAGGAACGCGCCGCCGTAGCGGCGGCGCAGGCGCAGCAACAGGCGGACCTGGCGGCGATACAAACGCGCAAGCGCACCGACCAGGCGATGTTGCTGTCGTTCCAGGACGAGGACGAACTACGCCAGGTGTTCCGTGAGCGCGTCGCCATCATCGACAACAACATCCGCACCGCGCGCTACAACGTGACCAGCCTGCGCGAGGGCCTGGTGAGCCTGCTGCACAGTGCTGGCGAGCGCGAACTCGCAGGCCAGAAGGTTGCCCCCGAGCTGTCGGCCGACATCCAGCAGCGCCATCGCGGACTGCTGCGGCAGCAGCAATTGCAAGCCAGCTTCGAGCAGCAGCGCATGGCGCTGGATGTTGAGATCGAGCACACCCTGCAACGCTATCGGGCACTCAAGTGCTCTGATCCGAAGCCTGCGCCGACGTGCCGGGGCGGGCGCGGCTTGATACCCGACGGCGATCGGGGAAAGGTCCGCCCCGAGACTCTCGCCGAATGACCAGTGCGCGCTGACTAAGGCGGCAACAACAAAAGCTTTCGCGCGTGCGGGCGCGGGCCAGACGGTTGATTCACAATTCCAGCGGCTCCCCCGGCAGCAGCTGTTGCAGCTGGCTGCGAAAAAGCTCGCGCAGGCGCGCCAGCGCGGGAGCGGTATCGGCTTCGAAACGAAGCACAAGCACTGGCGTGGTGTTGGATGCACGCAACAAACCCCAACCATCGGCGAAATCGGCACGCAATCCATCGATGGTGGACAGCCGCGCACCTTCGAACGGCGAGCCTTCGACGCGCGCCGCCTCGACGAAGCGCGCCACCAGGGCGTGCGCATCCCCGTCGACCGGCAGCTTGAGCTCCGGGGTGGAGACGCCATCGGGCAGCCGTGCCAGCACCTCGGATGGGCATTGCTCGCGCTGGGCCAGTATCTCCAGCAGCCGTGCCGCCGCGTAGAGCCCATCGTCGAAGCCGTACCAGCGCTCCTTGAAGAAGAAGTGGCCAGTCATCTCGCCGGCCAGTTCGGCCTCGGTCTCGCGCATCTTGGCCTTGATCAGCGAGTGGCCGGTCTTCCACATCAACGGGCTGCCGCCATGATGCAGCACGTAATCGGCGAGCCGGCCGCTGCACTTCACGTCGTAGATGACCAAGGCGCCGGGATGGCGTTGCAGCACGTCGGCGGCGAACAGCATCAGCAGGCGGTCGGGATAGATCACCGCTCCTTCGCGGGTGACCACGCCCAGGCGATCGGCGTCGCCATCGAAGGCAATGCCCAAGTCCGCGTCGAAGCGTTTCACCGTCTGGATCAGGTCCTGTAGATTGGCCGGTTCGCTGGGATCGGGATGATGGTTAGGGAAATTGCCGTCCACCTCGCAATACAGCGGGATGACCTCGGCGCCAATCGCCGCGAGCAGGCGCGGGCCCAGTTCGCCACCGACCCCATTGCCGGCATCGATCACGACCTTGAGCGGACGTTCGAGCTGCACGTCGTCGGCGATGCGGCGGAGGTAGTCGTCCGCGATGTCGCGCTGCTCCAGGCCACCGGGCGTGGCCGAGGTATGCAGCCGGTCTTCGTCGATATAGCGGTACAACGCGGTGATCGCATCGCCGAACAGCGTTTCGCCGCCGATCACCACCTTGAAACCGTTGTAGTCCGGCGGGTTGTGGCTGCCGGTGACCACCACGCAGCTGCCCGCGCGCAGATGGAAGGCGCCGAAATACACCACCGGTGTCGGTGCCAGGCCGATGTCGGTGACGTGGCAGCCAGCGCGGCGCAGGCCCTCGATCAGCGCCACCGACAATGCCGGGCTGGACAGCCGGCCGTCGCGCCCGACCACCACGTCGCGCAGCCCCTGCGCCTGCATGGCACTGCCGATCGCGTGGCCGATC
>JAATFS010000048.1 GCA_015655035.1 Lysobacterales bacterium
CGGCCTCACCACGGCCAACGCGGCCCTGTTCGTGCAGCTCGACGATCACCACCCGTGCTTCGCTGCGCACGCCCCGCGCAATCGCGAACGGCTCCTTCAACGGCCAGGCATGCCCCCGCGCGTGCAGGCGGCGTACGCTCATCTCACTATCTCCGCGATCGCGCGCTGCATCGAGGTGCGCATCGGATCGAACGCCGGCACACCCAGTTCCTGCTCCGCCCGCTCCAATGCCGCCAGGGCCGCAGCCTGATCGAGCGCGGCGGTATTGAGGCTGACCGCCGCCACTCGCGCACCAGGGTTGGTCAGCCGCGCCATCCGGACATACAACTCGGCGGCCTCGCTCAGGCTCGGCAACGGATAGTCCGGCCAGCTGATCAGGTGCGTGCGCAGCGGGTCGTGGCACAGCACCAGTGCATCGGGCTGCGCGCCGTGCAGCAGCCCGAGGGTGACGCCGGCATAGGCGGGATGGAAAAGCGAGCCCTGCCCTTCGATCACGTCCCAGTGTTGCGGATCGGCGGCCGGAGCGATGCACTCGGCCGCACCGGCGATGAAATCGGCCACCACCGCATCCAGCGCGATCCCGCCCCCGGCGATCATCACCCCGGTCTGGCCGGTGGCGCGGAAATCGGCATCGATGCCCTGCGCGCGCATCGCCTGGGCCAATGCCAACGCGGTGTACTTCTTGCCCAGCGCGCAATCGGTGCCGACCGCGAGCACGCGCTGGCCGCTACGGCGCTGGCCAGTGGCACGCGGCAGCTCCGCTGGCGGGCGCCGCACATCCACCAACGCCACGCCGCGCCGGGCGGCGGCATCCGCCAAGCCGGGAACCGACGCCAACGGCGTGTGCAAACCGCTGACGATATCCAGCCCGGCATCGACGGCACGGTGCAGCAGCGTCTCCCACGATGCCTGGATGCGTCCGCCAGGCGGGGTCACGCCGATCACCAGCGACCCGGCGCCTGCCTTGGCAGCGGCCGACGGGTCCAGCTCGGGCAAGCCCAGGTCTACGCTACATCCGGGCATCCGCAACTGGCCGATGCAACTGTCCCCCGCCCAATCGCGCAGGCCGTAGGCGGTCTTGGCCTTCAGCGCCAGCGTTTCCTCGCCGAGGAACAGCAGGTATGGCCTGCGCAGCACCACGGTGTGCGCGCTGTCGCGCGACGGGGCCGCTTGCCCAATCGGTTGCGTGTTTTGCCCATCCATCCGCTGCTCCATCGTGGTCAATCCCTTCGGCAATTCGACGGCGGTCATTACACCAGCCGGTGCGTCGCCGTGCATCGGGAGAAACCCGGATATCGGCGCCGGCCGACGAAGCCGGGCCCCGGCTTGCCAGCGCCGGCGACCGGTGTTAATAAATTGAAATTCGATGCGTTATCGCATCTCCTGTCCCAGCGCTCGCCATCGCGGCACGCGGCCCTCTCCACACGACCGAATGGGTTCGCCCAGGCAGCCAGCATGTTGATGCTCGACAATCTCGATGCGCCAGGAAGGTTCGATCCGGTCGCATCGGCGCGCGCGGCGTTGATGAAGGCATTGGACATGGGCGGGTTGTGGCAGGCCTGTGCCGAGCTGGTGACGCGGCAACTGCCTTGCCACTCGTGCAGCCTGATGTTCGACATCGACGACTACGAACCGCAACAGGCCCGGCACTTCCTGGCCGAGGCCACGGACGCCGCGCTGCCGGTGACCAGCCTGGCGGTATCCGCGCCATACCTGGCCGCTAATCCGCGCGTGCGCTGGTACACCTTTTCGCAGATCATGTCGCAGGACGCCCTGGCGGCGGCGCGGCTACAGGCGCAGAACCCCGGCCCCGGCTGGCGCGAGTTCATCCACCTGGCGTTCTGGAACGAGCAGCGGCTGGAAGCGGTGCTCAGCATCCGCATCCGCGCCAACCGTCCCCAGTTGACCAAGCAGGAGCTGGCATTCCTGACCGAGCTGTATCCCACCTTGGAAGCCGGCTTGCAACGCGTGCGTTCGCTGCACGCCGAACGCATCCGGCACCAGGCGTTCGAGGCGATGCTGTACCGGCTGCCGCTGGCCACTGCGCTCATCGATGCGCGGCTGACGCCGCTCTACCTGTCGGCCGAGGCGAAGAAGCTGTGCCTGCGCTGGTCCCGCGGACTCAGCCACGGCAAGCGCCTGCCGGAGGCGATCGAGCGCGGCATCCATCACTCGATGGTGGCCGATCCGCAGCTGTGGTCCAGTGCGGACGGGCGCCATGAGCGGCGCCTGCGGCTGCACGACCCCGAACGCGGCTTGCACATGCAGGTGGAGATCAGCCCGCCGCTGGAACTGGCTACGCGGCGCCCGCACTACCTGCTGACCTTTGCCGAAGACGCCGGCGGCGACGCGCTCGATGGCGGCTCACCGGGGAATTTGCTGCTGTTGCAGCGACTCTCACCCAGCGAGCGCAGAGTCGCCACGCTGGTGGCGCGCGGACTGCGCAACGACGATGTGGCGCACCAGCTGTGCCGCTCGCGCAAGACCGTGGAAAGCCAGATCAGCTCGATCTATCGCAAGCTGGATGTGGCCAACCGGGCGCAACTGGTGCGGCTGCTGGCGGGCTGAGGCTGCGTCGATGCAGCCTCATTGCCACTGAAGTTCCACCGCGATTCAAGCAAACATGAAGAGAAGGGCGGATTAGCGCTTCGGCGTTGCCGCCGGCAATACCTCGGCGGCCAGCGCTTCGGCCACTCCACGCAAATCGGGTTCGCCGCCGCGCGCGTTCACGTGCAACGCGACCGCCACATCCTGTTCCGGATAGTTCAACAGATACGACAGCGTGCCCTTGACGCTGCCGCTGTGCGCGACATAGCGGCGACCCGCCGGATCGGTCTGCACTCGCCAGATCAAGCCCTGCTTCGGCACGCCGTCACGGCTGGACTTCTTGCCCGCCGGCGGTGGCAGCAGACCGATCGATGGATCGAGCTGCGGCCGGTACATCTCGGCGATGGCCTTGGCGCCGAGCAGCTTGCCGGTGTTCAAGGCATGCACCATCCGCACCATGTCCTCATCGCTGGCCAGCACGCCGCCGCCCACGTACTTGTAGCTGACGTTCTCCTGCACCGCATTGGTCAGCGTGGCGGTGTCCGCATCCCACTCGTAGCCATGCGCACGGCGCGGCACGATCCGTGTGGGTACGTCGAACTGGGTGGCGCGCATCCCGGCCGGCTGCCACACGTGTTCGCGCAGGTAGCGTTCCAGGCCCTGGCCGCTGGTCCGCTCGATCGCCGCCTGCAGCAGGTTGGTGGCGAAGGAGGAGTAGTTCCAGTAGCTGCCTGGGGCGAACAGCAACGGCTCGTCCTGCCAGCGCCGCGAGGCCTGCTCGATGCTGTCGAATTGCTGGAAGCGCAGCACGTCGCCCTCGCCGAACTCGCCCTGGCGATAGTGGCGGATGCCGGAGGTATGGGTAAGGATCTGGCGCACGCTGATCGGCGCCTGCTTGCGCGGGAACCAGGGCACGTAGGTCTGGATTTCTGCATCCAGATCGATCTTGCCCTGTTGCACCAGCTGCATCAGCGCGATCACCGCGACCACCTTGGAGACCGAGCCGATGTTGTGCACGCTGCCGCCATCAATGGCGACGTTGTTTTCGGCATCGGCCAAGCCGACGCCGCCGGAATACACCAGGTCGCCCTTGACCATCACCGCCGCGGTCGCGCCCGGTGCGTGCGCGGCCTGGCGCAGTTGTTCCAGCTGCGCGGAGAGCCGCGAAGGCTCTAGCGCCATGGCCGGCAGGCTGAGCAGCAATGACAGGCACAGCAGCCACGTGCGCAGGCGCAGGCCTCGAGAGGCAGACATCGGGTTGGCGGTTCGGATCATCGTCGGTCGTCCTGCTCGGAAGTGGGTTCATTCTTTCAGGTGCTGCGCCAGAAACGCGGCAATGGCGGTATTGACGCGCAGCTCGTTGGCATAGCGCAGCATATGGTGGGTATCGTCGACGACGATCATGGTCTGGTGCGGCGCGCCCAGTTTGCGCAGGCGATGCACCAGGTCCACGGTCTGCGAGAACTGTACGTTGCGGTCGTCGTCGCCGTGGATCAGCAGGCCCGGCGAGGTCCAGCCGGACACCGCCGCGACCGGCGAGGCGTTCCAGGCGATGTCGCGCGCGCGCTCGGCGCTGGCCGCATCCGGATAGTGGCGGCGTTCGAAGCGCCCGGCGTACTCGGGAGCGCTCCAGTCATGCACGCCGTGCACGTCCACGCCGGCCTTGAACAGGGCCGAATCGTGCGCCAGCGCCATCGCGGTCAGGTAGCCGCCATAGGAACCACCGTAGATGCCGATGCGCTGCGGATCGACACCGTCCAGCGATTGCAGGAAGCGGCCGGCGGCACGGATGTCGCGGTACTCGGCGCCACCGGCCGCGCCCGCGTCGGGGGGGTAATGGAAATCGTGCCCATAGAACGGCCCGAGCCGGTAATTGACCGCCAGCACCGCCACGCCCTGGCTGGCCAGGTACTGGTTGATCGCGTAACTGTTGGCGTAGTAGCTGCCGTAATGCCAGGTCAGCAGCATCTGCCGCTGCGGCCCACCATGGGCGAACACCACCGCCGGATGGACGCCGCCGCCGCGCGGCTCGAACAACTGCGCATGCACGACCGTGCCGTCTTCGGCGGTGAACTGCACCGGGCGCGGGGTAACCAGTTCCGCTAAGGGATAGCCTGGCTGCGGTTGGGCCAGCAGCCGTGGCTGGCCTTCGCCATCGAGCCGCGCCAGCAGCGGCGGGCGCTGCGCGGTGGCGCCGAGGAACAGCAGCTCGCCGTTGGGCGTGGTGGCCGGCGACCATTCCGAGCCGTTGCCGGTGGTCAGTGCGGCCGGCGCGGCGCGCTCCACCGGCACGCGGAACAGGTGGCGCCGCTCGAGGTCGGCTGGGTCGGTGCCGGTGTTGGCGCTGTAGATCACGCTACGGCGGTCGTGGCTCAGCACGGCCTGCTCGACCTGGAACCCGCCCGGCGTCAGCTTGGTCGCACGGTCGTTGCCGGGCGCCAGCGAGTACAGGTGCATCCAACCGTCCTGGTAGGACAGGAACACGATGCGGCCGTCGGCCGCCCAGTCGAACATCGCCGCCAGCCCACCGGGCAGCGAGTCGCGCAGCGTGGTGCCGCTGGCCCAACGCTGGGTGGCGATGCCGGTGTCGGCATCGGCCACCCAGATGGACCACGGACGCGGGATGAAGCTGCGCGGCGCGCCATCGCCGGTGAGACGCCGCGCGAACAGCAGTTGGCGACCGTCGGGCGACCAGCGAGGCAGCGAGTCCTCCGCCACCTCGGGAGCGATCCAGGTGATCGGCGTGGCTGCATCGCGATAGATGCCGATCAAGGCATGCGAACCGCGATCGGCGACGAAGGCCAGGCGATCCCCCTGCGGCGACCAGCGCAGCGAGCCAGGCGTACCGGCGACCTTGAACAGCGGCAGCGGCGCACCGCTGCCGTCGGCCGCAGCGGCCAGTACCTGCCCGTCCTTGACGAAGGCCACGCGCCGGCCGTCGGGCGACAGTGCGGGTGAATCGCCGTCGCCGATCAATCGCGGTGCACCGCCGGCGAAGTCCGCACTCCAGACCTGTACCTTCGGCGCATCGGGCAGCGAACCGGTGTTGACCGGCTCACTGCGATCCCAGTTGCTGCCATGTTCGCCGCCACGCACGTAGACCACGCGGCGGCCGTCGTCGGACAGCTGCAAGCCACTCATGTCCTGGCCATCGTCCAGGGTATAGGCGGTCAGTCGGCGCGGCACGAAGTCCGGCGCCTCGGCCACCCAGACGTTGCGCTGGCCACGGTGCGCGGACAGCCAGGCCACGCGTTCGGCGGCCGGGGCAGCAACCAGGGCGCTGGGGAAGTCGTAATCGCGCACCTGTTCCAGCGTGAACGCGTGCAGCGGGAAGCCGCACAGCCACAGCACCGCCAGCAGCGCGAACGTGGGCAGCAAGCGGCACAGTTGCAGGGAAGGCCGCTTCGTCGGAGCACGGCGGCCGAATGAAATGGTCATGGCCGCGCCGCGCCGGCCTCGATCTTGGCCCAGGCGCGCAGCAGGTTGCCGCCCATGATCTTGCCGATGTCCTGTTCGGAGTAGCCGCGCTGGCGCAGGCCGGCGATCACTGCCGGATATGCGCCCACGTCTTTCAGCCCGGACGGCAGGTTGCCGCCAACGCCATCGAAATCCGAGCCGATGCCGACATGATCGATGCCGAGCAGACCGACACCGTAGTCGACCTGGTCCAGCAGCATCGCGAGCGTGCTTTGCGGAACCGGGTGATCGCGCTTCCAGGCGGCCTCGAACGCCACACGGTCCTCGGCCGGCTGGCCGGCCGCCACACGCTCGGCGTTACGTGAATTGAACTCGTTGCGGGCACGATAAAGGTCTTGCAGTACCGCAGCGGCACGGCCATCGATGAAGCTGGTGCCGAACGGCACCTGGACCACGCCGCCGCGCGCGGCGATCGCCTGCGCCAGGGTGTCGCTGAGATTGCGCTCGAAGCCAGGGGTGAAGTGCCGGAACGCCGAGTGCCCGGCGATCACCGGCACCCGGCTCAGCGCGATCGCCTGTTGCGTCGCGGCATCGGACAGATGCGAGACATCGACCATCATGCCGAGCCGGTTCATCTCGGCGATCGCGCGCTTGCCCGCCGGGCTCAGCCCCTGCCATCTACGCCGTGCATCGTAGGAAGAATCGGCGAACAGGTTGGAGGCGCCATGCGCCAGGATCAGGGAGCGCACGCCGCGCGCGAAAAAGGTCGCGATTGCCTCGGGATCGCCTTCGAGCGGCCCAGCGTTCTCCATGCCCAGCGGCAGCATCACCTTGCCGCTGCCTTGCAGTGCCCGGAC
>JAATFS010000336.1 GCA_015655035.1 Lysobacterales bacterium
CCTGTCGCGCTGGAGCGCGTGCAACGATTCGTCCAGCAGACCCCGGGCGCGCTCGGCCTGCGGTTTGGCGTGACCCGCACCGGCTGCTCGGGCTGGGGGCACATCACCGAACTGGCCCGCGATACGCGCGAAGGCGATGCGGTGTTCGAGCAGGACGGCGTGCGTGTCTATGTCGACGAGCAAAGCCTGCCGCTGGTGGACGGTACCGTCATCGATTTCGGCAAGCACGGCCTGAGCGAAACCTTCACCTTCAGCAATCCCAATGCCGCCGCCGAATGCGGTTGCGGGGAGAGCTTCACGACCGATGCCGAAAAAGCCTAAGGTTTCCTGGCCGCGGGCAGGGTGGGTGGAATATGCCCCTCCGCGGGGCCTGGCTTGCGGCTAAGTGGCTGACCTGCCATAATTTCTGGCTTCCTGTGCGGTTTTCCGTGCGGGAGCCCTTGCTCCACCGGCCGCATACGCGGGTACCGGGGGGCTGTCCGGCCTGCCTGGCCACATCCGAAAGGTAATACAACATGAGTCGTCATTACGAAGTCGTGTTCCTGGTCCATCCGGACCAGAGCGAACAGGTTCCCGCCATGATCGAGCGCTACAAGGCGCTGGTCGAGAACGGCGGCGGCACCATCCACCGTCTGGAAGACTGGGGTCGCCGTCAGCTGGCTTACCCGATCCAGAACCTGGTGAAGGCCCACTACGTGCTGATCAACATCGAAGTCGAACAGGCCGTGCTGAGCGAGCTGGTCGAGAGCTTCCGCTTCAACGATGCGGTGCTGCGTAACCTGGTCATCAAGCGCGATGGCCCGGATATCGAGCAGTCGCTGATCATGAAGAGCAAGGACGAGAAGGGCGACAAGCCCGAGCGTAGCGAGCGTCGTCGTCGTGACGACGAAGAGGGCGATGCCGCCACCCCGGCCGCTGCCGATACCGATGCCGACGGCGACAACGCCGAAGCCGCTTAAGGAACCCTGTCATGTCCAAGTTCTTCCGCCGTCGCAAGTTCTGCAAGTTCACCGCCGAAGGTGTCAAGGAGATCGATTACAAGGATCTCAACACCCTGCGCCAGTACCTCACCGAGAACGGCAAGATCGTGCCGAGCCGCGTGACCGGTACCAAGTCCAAGTACCAGCGTCAGCTGGCTACGGCCGTCAAGCGCGCGCGTTTCCTGGCGCTGATCCCGTACACGGACAACCACGACGTCTAATCCGGGTTTCTCGGAAGAACCCGCGCATTCGTGTGCGGGTTTCTAAGCGAACAGCGGACTTCGGGTGCCTTGCGGCATCCGTGGTTCCCACCGTCCTATTCGGACAGCAAGCGTTGCGTCGGCCGTGAGTCGGCGCTAACGAATAACGGAGCACTACGATGGATCTGATTCTTCTGCAGAAAGTGACCAACCTGGGCAACCTGGGCGACAAGGTCAGCGTCAAGCCGGGCTACGGCCGCAACTTCCTGGTACCGCAGGGCAAGGCCGTTCCGGCCACCGCGACCAATGTCGCCGAGTTCGAGGCCAAGCGCGCCGAGTACGAAGCCAAGGCCCAGGGCATTCACGACGACGCTCAGGCGCGTGCCACCAAGTTCGAAGGCGCCAGCGTCACCATCGGTGCGCACGCTTCGACCGAAGGCAAGCTGTACGGCTCGGTCGGCCCGCGCGATATCGCCGAAGCCTTCACCAAGGCCGGCCTGCCGCTGGAAAAGAGCGAAGTCATCCTGGGCGAAGGTTCGTTCCGCAACGTCGGCGAGTACGACGTTCTGGTGCACCTGCACGCCGATGTAGAGACCACGGTCAAGGTCATCGTCGAATCCGACGCCTGATCCAAGGTCGATGCTGTACCCGACGGGCGCCTCAGGGCGCCCGTTTTTTTTGACGCGTACGCCAGTGGATAGAGCCGGCGGCGTTTGCCGATAGCCGCTGGCGCGGACTTGTGGTGGGTGTGAGGCGGTGGCGAAGGCCTGTGCCCGTCCGTACCTGACCCCCAGGCCCCCGGCAGATCCGCAGGTGACTCGGAGCCTCGTTGGCCCCGCTATACTCTGTCACAGTGCCGTCAGGAATCTGACGATCCTTTGTGGATCAGGGGGTTGCCGGCGGAATCCCAGGAACACTCAGGCGCCGCACCCGGTGGCGCGCGCCCGGAACCTCCCGCCTCATGCGTCTTTCCACGATCAAGCTGTCCGGTTTCAAGTCGTTCGTCGACCCGACCACGCTGCACTTGCCGACCAACATGACCGGCGTGGTGGGGCCCAATGGCTGCGGCAAGTCGAACATCATCGATGCGGTGCGCTGGGTGATGGGCGAGAGTTCGGCCAGCCGCCTGCGTGGCGACTCGCTGACGGACGTGATCTTTTCCGGTTCCTCGGCGCGCAAGCCGGTATCGCAGGCTACGGTCGAGCTGATCTTCGACAATACCGACCACACGATTTCCGGCGAATACGCCTCGTTCAACGAAATCTCGGTCAAGCGCACGGTCAGCCGGGACGGGCAGAGCAACTATTACCTCAACGGCGCCAAGTGCCGCCGTCGCGATATCACCGACCTGTTCCTGGGAACGGGCCTGGGGCCGCGCAGCTATTCGATCATCGAGCAGGGCATGATCAGCCAGATCATCGAGGCGCGCCCGGAAGACCTGCGCGTGTACCTGGAAGAGGCCGCAGGCATCTCCAAGTACAAGGAGCGGCGCAAGGAAACCGAAACCCGCATTCGCCATACCCGCGAGAACCTGGACCGCCTGGGCGATCTGCGCGAGGAAATCACCAAGCAGCTGGCGCATTTGCAACGCCAGGCGCGCCAGGCCGAGCAGTACCAGGCCCTGCAGGAGGAGCGCCGGGTCAAGGACGCCGAATGGAAGGCGCTTGAATACCGGGGTCTGGACGGGCGCGTGCAAGGACTGCGCGAGGCGCTGTCGCAGGAGGAGACCCGGCTGCAGCAGTTGATCGCCGAGCAGCGCGACGCAGAGGCGCGGATCGAGACCGGGCGCGTGCGCCGCGAGGAGGCCGCAGAGGCGTTGGCGAAGGCGCAGGCCGATGTCTATCAGGTCGGCAGCACGCTGGCGCGGATCGAGCAGCAGATCCAGCATCAGCGCGAGATGTCGCAGCGGTTGAACAAAGCCCGCGATGAAGCCCAGAGCCAGTTGCAGGAACTGACCCAGCACATCAGCGGAGACGCCGCCAAGCTGGCGGTGCTGCGCGAAGCGGTAGACCAGGCCGAGCCGCAACTGGAGCAATTGCGCGAGGAAAACGAATTCAAGCAGGACGCGCTGCGCGAGGCCGAGACGCGTCTGTCCGACTGGCAAGCGCGCTGGGAAACCCATACGCGCGACACCGGCGAAGCCTCGCGCGCGGGCGAGGTGGAGCGCACCCGCGTCGATTACCTGGACCGGCAGGCGCTGGAAGCCGAGCGCCGACGCGAGGCGCTGGCCGCCGAGCGTTCCGGATTCGACCTGGAAGCGCTGGCCGATGCCTTCGAGCAAATCCAGTTGCAGCACGAGACCCAGAGGACGTCGCTGGACGGACTGAACGAACAGGTCGAGCTGCGCAAGCAGGCGGTGTCGGTGTTGCAGGAGCAGCAGCGCGACAGCCAGACCGAATTGGCCGACGTGCGCAAGCAGGCGCAGGCCGCGCGTGGCCGTCTGTCGTCGCTGGAAACACTGCAACAGGCTGCGCTTGGGCAGGAGCAGGGCGCGGCGGTGGCCTGGCTCAAGGCGCGCGGGCTGGATTCGGCCGCGCGCGTGGGCGAGCGCATCAGCGTCGAGGCCGGCTGGGAGAATGCGGTCGAAAGTGCGCTGGGCCAGTTGATCGAAGCGGTGTTGGTGGATGCGCCCGAGGCGCTGGTGGATGCGCTGGGCGAACTCGGCGATGGCCGCATCGCGCTGGTGTCGGACGCGCAGCAGGATGTCGCGTTCGCGCCCACTTCACTGGCGGCCAAGGTGCAGGGCCCGATCGCGATCCGCCGCTTGCTGGCTCGCCTGCATGGCGCCGACGACCTGGCCGGCGCTCGCCAATTACAGCGCCAGCTGGGCGAGGGCGATTCGGTCATCACTCGCGATGGCGAGCGGCTGGGCGACGGCTGGGTGCGGGTGTCGCGCTCGGGTGCGGCCAAGCAGGGCGCGCTGTTGCGCGAGCGCGATATCCAGGCGCTGCGTGTCCAGATTGATACGTTGCAGGAGCGCGAGGCCGAGCTGGAGCATCGCCTGACCGGCTTCCGCGAGCAGTTGCTGGCTGCCGAACAGCAGCGCGAGGATGTGCAGCGCCAGGTGTACCAGGTGCAGCGCAGCGTCTCCGAACTCGCCGGTCAGTTGCAGAGCCAGCAGGGCAAGGTCGAGGCGGCGCGTACTCGCATCGAGCGTATCGAAGGCGAGCTGGCGCAGTTGATCGAGACCCTCGACAGCAGCCGCGAGCAGGCGCGCGAGGCGCGCGCCAAGCTCGAAGATGCGGTCAGCCGGATGGGTGATCTGGAGACCACACGCGAAGCCATGGAAAGCGAGCGACGCCAGCTCACCGAAGCCCGCGACCAGGCCCGCGATGCGGCACGCGGCGCGCGCGAAGCCTCGCATGCGTTGGCGCTGACGCTGGAATCGCAGCGCACCCAGATCGTGTCGCTGAGCCAGACCCTGGAGCGCATGGACAACCAGCGCGGCCAACTGGACACGCGGCTGGAGGATCTGGTGGCGCAGCTCAGTGACGGCGATTCGCCGGTGGAGACGCTGGAGCACGAGCAGCAGGCTGCGTTGAGCGAGCGCGTGCGCACCGAACGCGTGCTGAGCGAGGCGCGCACCCTGGTCGACAGCATCGACAACGAATTGCGCAATTTCGAGCAGACCCGCCATCAGCGCGACGAACAGGCGCTGGCGCAGCGCGAGCGGATATCCCAGCGCAAGCTCGATCAGCAGGCCCTGGTGCTCAGTGCCGACCAGCTGTCGGCGGCGGTGGTCAAGGCCGGCTTCGTGCTGGAGGACGTGATCAA
>JAATFS010000443.1 GCA_015655035.1 Lysobacterales bacterium
CCCCCCCCCCCCCCAATGCGCTGCGCGTGGTGCGCGGCCACGCTACTCGCGGGGTTTCATGGGAGAAGGCGCAGACACGTAGCATAGATAGGCAATTCACCGAAGTTGGTTGCATGGAGGGCGCTCGCCCGCCCGCGAATGAGATGGCGAGGCCTCATGACGGAACAACGCGTGCACATGTGAAGGGCCATGCATCGTATGTGCTATATTTGCTGCCGCTACCGCCGGTCCGGCAGGGCAGCGTGCCCACGCTGGACCTGGCCGATCCTGCGACCCCGCGCATCAAGCTCACCGCAGTCGGCGCGGATAGCTTTGGCTGGAGCGCAGATGGCGAGCAGATCGTGTGGGCCGTCGGCACTCGCCTGCATCGCGTGCGGCTGGACGAGGTGCTGGCGCGATACCGCGCCGAGGGGGCCGCCGAGCACGCGGCGCTTGCGCAAGACGCCGTGGTCGAGCTGGAGCGCGATGTGCCGCGCGGCACGCTGCTGCTGCGCGGCGCCACCGCAATCACCATGCGCGGCGACCAGGTGATCGCCGATGCGGACGTGCTGGTGGTGGACAACCGCATCGCCGGTGTGGCCGCGCGTGGCGAGTTGGATATTCCCGAAGGTGCCGTCGTGCGCGACGTCAGCGGCAACTACATCGTGCCCGGCTTCGTCGACGTGCACGCGCACTGGTTCCAGACCCGGCGCCAGATTCTGGAGCTGAACCACTGGAATTTCCTGGTCAACCTGGCCTATGGCGTGACCGCCGGACTGGACGTGCAACCGTTCACCAACGACGTGTTCGCCTACCAGGACCTGATCGACGCCGGTTCGATGCCGGGGCCGCGCGCGTACTCCACCGGGCCGGGGGTGTTCCAGGACAACGGCATCGGCTCGGTCGCGCAGGCCGAGCAGGTGCTGCGCCGCTATCGCGACCACTACCGCACCGGCAATCTGAAGTCGTACATGGTCGGCAACCGCGCGCAGCGGCAAATGGTGGCCGAGGCCGCGCGCCGGCTCGGCATGCAGCCGACCACCGAGGGTGCCAGCGACCTGCGCCTGGACCTTACCCATGTGCTGGATGGCTTCGGCAACGAACATGCATTGCCGATCGCGCCGTTGCACGAGGACGTGGTGCAGCTGTTCGCGCGTGCCGGCAGCTCATACGCGCCGACGTTTTCGGAACTGTACGGCGCACCGTCGATCCTGGATGAAATGATCCAGCGCTACCTTCCGCAGGACGACCCCAAGCTGCGCCGCTTCGTGCCTGGCGAGGTGATCGAGGCCAAGACCCGCTACCGCCGCTGGAACCGCCATGCCGACCGCGAATATCCGTTGCTGGCCGCACAGGCCCTGAAGATACAGCGCGCCGGCGGCCTGGTCGGTATCGGCAGCCACGGCGAGATCCAGGGGCTGGGCTACCACTGGGAGCTGGAAGCCTACGTCGAGGGTGGGGCGACTGCGCACGAGGCGCTGTACGCGGCGACGATGGGCTCGAGCCGGACGATTGGCCGCGCCTCCGAACTGGGCAGCCTGGAGCCGGGCAAGTTCGCCGACCTGCTGGTGCTGGCGAACGACCCGCTGGCGGACATCCGCAACACCCGCAGCCTGGTCGGCGTGATGAAGAACGGCCGGCTCTACGACGCGCAGACACTGGACGAGCAATGGCCGCGCCAGCGCGCGTTGCCACGTCCGTGGTTCGTAGACGATATGCCGCCGACGCGGCCGAACGAGGCAGCGGAATCCCGATGATAGGCGCTGCTTTTCCACGACCGGCGAACTTGCCGCTCATGCGCATGCCGGGAGCCATCACGTATGTGGATCTGGCGTAAAATTTCAGCCATTGGAGCCGCGCATAACCGATGCGCCGCTCCCGATCAGCCAGGAGCTCCGGCTCCAAGCCATCACAATCTCCTCCTGATCAGGACTCGAACCATGCCTTCGTTGTTCGAATGCAGCCACTTGCCGCTGCGTTTTTCGCTATTGTCCGTCGCCGCTGCCGCAGCCTCGGCCCCGTTCGCCTCGATGGCCCAGACGCAGGCCGAGGACGATGCCAGGACGCTGCAGACCGTGCAGGTTGTCGCCGATGGTTCGCAGGTCGAATTGCCGCCCGAATATGCCGGCGGGCAGGTTGCCAGCGGTGGGCGCGTCGGTCTGTTCGGCAATCTCGACATGATGGATACGCCGTTCAACAGTCTCAACTTCACCGCCGAGTTGATGCGCAACCAGCAGGCGCGCAGTGTCGCCGACGTGGTGCAGAACGATCCGGCGGTGCGCGTGGCGCGCGGCTTCGGCAACTTCCAGGAACTGTACGTGGTGCGCGGCTTCCCGGTGTACTCGGACGACATGAGCTACAACGGCCTGTACGGCCTGTTGCCGCGCCAGTACGTGGCAGCCGAGTTCCTGGAACGGGTGGAATCGTTCCGCGGGGCCAACAGCTTCATCAATGGCGCCGCACCTGGCGGCAGCGGCGTGGGTGGTTCCTTCAATCTGGTGCCCAAGCGCGCCGGCGACGACGATCTGACGCGGCTGACGCTGGGCTACGAGAGCGACAGCCAGGGCTACGCGGCCGCTGACCTGTCGCGCCGCTTCGGGACCGATCGGCAATGGGGTGTGCGCGCCAACCTGGTGCGCCGCGATGGCGACACCGCACTGGACGAAGGCCGCGAGCTGAGCGTGCTCGCGCTAGGGGTGGACTACCGGGGCGAGCGCGCGCGGATGTCGTTCGATCTGGGCTACCAGGACCATCGCATCGATGCGCCACGGCCGAGCGTGACGCCTTCCGGCGCCATCGCGCGCGTAGCGGACGCCGGCACCAATTTCGCCCAGCCGTGGAGCTTTACCGAAGAAAAGGACGTGTTCGGCGTGGCGCGCGGCGAGTACGACCTTACCGAGAACGTGATGGCGTGGGCGGCGGTCGGCATGCGCGACGGCGAGGAAAAGAACACGCTGGCCAATCCCACGGCAGACGCGGACGGCAACCTGACGGCGCGCCGCTTCGACAACTACCGCGAGGACCGTGTCACCACCGCCGAAGTCGGCGCACGCGCCAAGTTCGCCACCGGCAGCGTCGCGCACCGGCTGAGCTTCTCGGCTTCGACCTACGCGCTGGACTCGAAAAATGCCTACGCGATGGGCCGCGCCGGCCTGGCGGTCGGCAGCCTGTACGACCCGGTCGCCATTGCGCTGCCGCCGATCATCACGGTCGGCGGCAACATGTCCGATCCGCTGACCACCAGCAAGACCGAGACCCGCAGCTTCGCACTGGCCGATACCTTGGCGTTCCTCGACGAACGCGTGTTGCTGACGCTGGGTGCCCGCCACCAGAAAATCGAACAGCACAGCTATAACTACGACACCGGCGCGTTGAGCGACCGCTACAGCGCCAGCGAGGTCACTCCGATCGGTGCGGTGGTCTTCAAGCTGGGCAAGCAGTGGTCGCTGTACGGCAACTACGCCGAGGCATTGCAGCCGGGCCAGGTAGTGCCGGCCACCTCCGGCGGCGTGGCGCTGAGCAATGTCGGCGAGGTGCTGGATCCGTTCACCTCCAAGCAGTACGAAGTCGGCGCCAAGTACGATGGTGGCCGCTTTGGCGCCACGGCGGCGGTATATCGCATCAATCAGCCCAACACCGTCGTGGTGGACGGGCGCATGGGCACCGACGGCGAGCAGCGCAACCAGGGTCTGGAGCTGAGCGGCTATGGTGAAGTGGCCGAGGGCCTGCGCCTGCTGGGCGGCCTGACCCTGATGGACGCCACCTTGCAAAGCACCCAGGACGGTACCAATGAAGGCAACGACGTGCTGGGCGTGCCCAAGCACCAGGCCAATCTTGGACTGGAGTGGGATTGGCATGCCGTGCCCGGGCTGACCACCGAGGCGCGGGCGGTGTACACCGCCCGTCAGTACGCCAACAGCGGCAATACGCTGGAAATCCCGGCATGGACGCGGATGGACCTGGGCGCGCGCTACAGCTTCGCTGCCGGCGGCAGGACCTGGTCGGTACGCGCACGCGTGGACAACGTGTTCGATCTGGATTACTGGGCATCGACGGGCGGCGCATCCGGCGCCAACTATCTGGTGCAGGGATCACCGCGGACCTACACCGTGTCGCTGTCGGTGGATCTGTAAGAAGCGATAGGCAGCGCCCGCATGCCTGCTCGGTCTGTGTAGCGATCGCGGCGGATTTTGCGGCCGCCGCCGGTAGCCAATCCTTCAAGCAAGAAGGCGCCGAAAAGCGCCTTCTTGTCGAGCGGCCGCTTGGCTTGCGCCGCAGTACCGCGCAAGCCGGGCTCAGTCCAGCGGCGTGTTGGAGATGATTTCCACCCAATAGCCGTCCGGGTCCTTGATGAAGGCGATGTGCTTCATGCGGCCGTCTTCCAGGCGTTTCTGGTAGGGCACCTGCAAGGCGTCGAAGCGTGCGCAGGCGCTGTGGATGTCCGGTACCGAAATGCAGATATGGCCGAAGCCGCGCGGGTCGGAATTGCCGTCGTGGTAGACGGCGCCTGGCTGGGTTTCGCTACCGTGGTTGTGGGTAAGTTCCAGCACGCCGGGAATGCCGGCCATCCACACGCGGCGCGTGGCGTCGTCGTCGGGGATCGGCGCGTCGTCGGGCAGGATCGCCAGGAAGTACAGGCTGAATTCGGCCTCGGGGAAATCGCGTTGGTCGATCAAGCGAAAACCGAGCACGCGGGTATAGAAATCCAGCGATGCGGCGATGTCCTTGACCCGCAGCATGGTGTGGTTGAAGACGAATCCCGTGGTCTCGACGGCTCGCTGGGCGGCGACGCCGGG
>JAATFS010000236.1 GCA_015655035.1 Lysobacterales bacterium
AGATTTTCGGCCAGTTGCACGGTCAGCTCTGCATCGAAGCGCTCCAGCAAGCGCCCGCCCTGAACAAACATTTCCACCCGGCTGCCCAGCGCCTGCAACAGGCTTGCCAGCTCGACCGCGATGTAGCCGCCCCCGACCACTGCGACCCGCGTCGGCGCGTGACACAGGTTGAAGAAGTCATCCGAGACGCCGCCCTGTTCCGCACCGGGGATATCCGGGCGCAGCGGCTGCGCGCCGGTGGCGATCACAATATGCTTGGCACTGATCGGCACCTCGTTGTCGCAGACCACGGTGTGGCGGTCGCGCAGCCGACCATGGCTCGGGATCACCACCACGCCGTTCTGGTCGAGCCGCTGCCGGTAGCTGGCGTGGATGTTGGCAATGTAACCCTGGCGATGGGCGACGATCTCAGGCCATGACAATGCCGCCATGGCCGGCACCTCGAAACCCAGCGCGGCAGCCAGTTCGAGCTGACCGGCCAACCCGGCCGCCAGCCACATCGCCTTCTTGGGTACACAACCGATGTTGACGCAAGTGCCACCGAATTCGCCTGGCTCCAGCATGGCCACGCGCGCGCCATGCTGCGCTGCCCGGAACGCGGCAGCCAGACCACCGGAACCACCGCCAATGACGATGACGTCGTAGTCGCGTTCGGCACTCATGCAAACCGCTCCACGCGATAAGGCGATGGATCGATTGCAGGGGCCTTGCCCGTCGTTAGGTCGGCCATCAGTTGTCCGCTTGCGGTACTCATCGTGATATCGAGCATGCCATGCTCCGCCGCTAGCCAGACGTGAGGACGCCGTGGCATCCCTTACCTGGCGATTCCAGGCAATCGAAGATACGTGAACGCGCGCCACGCCCATTCCAGCGGGCCAAAGCGCAGTCGCGCCAGCCATAACCGGCTAACCCATACCTGCACCGCGAACAGCGCCAACGCGAATGGTAGCTGCCAGCTGCGCGGCAGGCGCTCGAAATAGCCCAGGCCATAGCCGTAGAAGATCAACGTGCACAGCACCGACTGCATGACGTAGTTGCTCAGCGCCATGCGCCCCGCCGGCGCCAGCCAGGTCAGCCGCGCGTGGAAACGCTGCACCCAGGCCATGTAGCCCAGGCACATCAACAGCCCGGCCACGCTGGACGATGCGTAGGCCAGCGATAGCCGCAGATCCAGCCGTCCCGGATCCATCCAAGGTTCAAGCCAGACGCTGATCAGCATCAACGACAGGCCCAGCGGCCAGGCAATCCAGCGCAATCGGGCGAACAGGCGCGCAAAGCGTTGCGGCGCCACGATCGCGCCGGAGCGCACGAACCAGCCGCCTAGCAGGAACATGCCCAGCATCGAGGGGCCATTGATCGTCAACCCACTCAGGCTGTCCCCCACATCATGCACGCGCTGCAACAACGCTTGCGCGTAACTGCCCGCGCCGTAGGCATGGCGCTGCGCCTCCACCACGCGCGCGGCCTCGGCCCCGATCCGGGCGATGCCCTGGTCCCAGGCCGCGTCGCCCTGCGCAAACGTCCCCAGCGCGCCATACAACAGCACCAATGCCGGCGCGAACAAATAGACCAGGATCGCCAGCCAAGGCAGTACAGCGGTCGGCACCGGCCGGATCGCCAGCAGGATCAGTGACAGCAGCGCATAGCTCACCAGCACGTCGCCCGACCACACCAGCAACGCATGCGCCAGGCCGATGCCCAGCAGTCCGAAACTTCGCCGCAGATAGAACGCAGTGAATCCGCGTCCCGCCTGCTCGGCGCGTTGCGCCATCACCGCAAAGCCCATGCCGAACAACAGCGAGAACAACGTATAGAACTTTCCCTGCACCAGGATGTAGACCAGGGTGTCCACCACGCGGTCTGCCCCGACCAGCGCAGGATCGACTCCACTCAGCGCCTCGTTGAGAGGGCCGACATAGGCTTCGATGTTCATCAGCAGGATGCCGAACAACGCAAAGCCACGCAGCACGTCCAGCAAGACGATGCGTTCGGAAGGTGCGACGGGTTGCAGCGGAGGGGCTGGTCGGGACATTAGGTCAAGCAAGGACTGGGGCGTGTTGATCGATACCGACGAGGCCACCCGAGCCGACCCGGCCGCGAGAGTTGAACACAACGCCCACTGGAATCCCGCCGGCAGCCCCTAATGCAGACGGCCCGCCGAAGGGCGGGCCGTCTGGGAGCGCAGCGATCAGTGGTGATGACCGCCATCGCCGTGCACGTGGCCGTGCTCGATTTCTTCCGGATTGGCCTCGCGCACTTCCACGATCTCCACATCGAAGTGCAGATCCTTGCCAGCCATCGGATGGTTCAGGTCGACATCGACCACGCTCATGCCGACCTTCTGCACGGTGACCGCGCGCGGCCCGAAGTTGGTCTGCAGCACCACCTGCATTCCCGGCGCCAGCTTGGCGGTACCGAAATGCTTCTTGGGCACGCGTTGACCCAGGCCTTCGCGATACTCGCCGTAGGCTTCGGCGGCCTTGACGTCTACGCCGAAATTCTCGCCGGCCCGCTTGTCCAGCATCGCATTCTCCAGGCCCGGGATGATGTTGCCGTGGCCGAACAGGATCACCAGCGGATCACGGTCCTTGGAGCTTTCGATCGGCTCCTGGCCGACTTCGGAAACGGTGTAGTGGAAACGCACGACGCGGTCTTTTTCGATCTTCATGCCTAACTCTAAGAAGTGGCTGCCCGGCGGCAGAGGGTAAAGACGGCTTGTCGGCCGTCCGGCGCGCCGCCATCATGACGGCCATCTCAAGCAACGCATTATCCCGGCTCGATGCAGAACAAGCCAGTTTTCGTCCTACCCTTGCGCCTGCTTGCGCACGGGGCCGCGTTGAGCGCAGCCCTGATGCTGGCCGGTTGCGGGCATACCCCGGTTCGCACCGCCTCGGCGCCGCCGGTCCGGCATGCATGGCCGCAAGTGCCGCCCGCCGATCCGGCCGCCGCCAATTCAGTATTGATGCGGGCGCTGGGCCTGGTCGGCACGCCTTATCGCTATGGCGGCAACACGCCGGACAGCGGCTTCGACTGTAGCGGTCTGGTGAGCTACGTCTATCGCGACGTGCTGGACCTGCAGCTGCCGCGGACCTCCAGTCAACTGGCGTCGGTACAAGGCCCACGGATCGATCCGGATCGGCTCGCAACCGGCGATCTGGTGTTTTTCGGCAGCCGCGGCAATGTCTCGCACGTGGGGATCTATGTCGGCGAGGGGCGGTTCGTGCATGCCCCAAACAGCGGCGGAACCGTGCGCCTGGACTACTTGGACGGCAGCTACTGGCGCGACCATTACACGGGTGCCAAGCGGGTTTTGCACTGAAATGTGATAGAAATCACCCTGTTACACGCATAACTTTAACGTTTTTTGAACTTACCCGCAGGCTAAGGCAGGCATCATCGCGTATCGCTTGCAGATGTGTGATTCCCGCGTGACGATCGAAGAACAGCTCCAACCTGGCTCCGCCGCCCTTCCATCCCGGAAATTACTCCGTTTCTTCTGCACCGCTGCTCTCTGCTTCACCGCGCTACCCGCCCTGGCACAGTCCACCGGCGGCGTCCCCCCCGAGATGCTCGGCACCGTCAACAACGGCGCCACCGCTGCACCGACTTCCAGCCGACCGAGCGCTTCGTCCACGACTTCCCGTAGCCGCGCCGATGCCGCCGCTACCGCCACCCTCGCCGCGCTGCTGCCACACTTGGCCGCCAACGACGCCATCCCGTTGATGGACCGCTCGGCAATGTTTGCCGGCGACCTGAGTCGGCTACTGGCCAACTACGACGTCTCCCAGAGCGCCGTCAACGCCGCCGAGAACGCCGTGTCCGACGGCAAGGTACAAACCATCCTCAAGCGCGCCATGGCGATGCTGGGCACGCCCTACCGCTGGGGCGGCACCTCGCCGGACGGTTTCGATTGCAGCGGGCTGGTCAGCTATGTGTTCAAGACCGCCCTGGGTATCGAGCTGCCGCGCGTGTCGCGCGAGATGGCCCATGACGGTGCCGCCGAATTGATCAAGGACCGTGCTGCGTTGAATGCGGGCGACCTGGTGTTCTTCGGCCGTCGCGGCCGGGTCGACCACGTCGGCATCTATGTCGGCGAAGGCCGCTTCCTGCATGCTCCCAGCACCGGCAAGGACGTCCGCGTGGATTCGCTGGTCAGCGGCTACTGGAGCGAAAAGTTCATGCAGGCCCGCCGCGTACTGTAATCCGCCAGCATTGCATCCCTCTGAAAAGCCGCGCTCGTCGCGGCTTTTCCCGTTTCAGGCTTGCCGAAAGACCGTGCCGGCCCCGCATTGACAGGCAGTTCCGCGACGCGGCCACTGGAACCAACCGCGCCAGGCCCTGGATATCGAATGGTCCGCGCGCTCGCCGGTCCCGGTGGCCGTGAACGAGGGCGGCCGCTGGCGCCTCAGGTCCTCCATGCCCGCCTTGGATCTACCGCCAATCCCGTGACACCTGCACGGGTCGCGGTTTCGCATGATAATGAATATCATTAGCGACCGAGCTATACCTTCCTATCTTCCCCTTCATACCTGAACGCAGAGGGCTGTGCCTCTCCGGCGCGCGTGATCGCGCGCTGCTGCCCAACGGCCCAGCCCCGCACTTTTTTGGATCCCCATGTCTGACCGCCCCACCCCGTTTCGCCTTCTCCCCCTGTATTCGCTGTGCCTGCTGGTGCCCCCCGTATTCGCGCAGCAAACCGCCTCCCGCGACGACGACAACCTCAAGCAGTTGGACGCGGTATCGGTGACCGGTACCCGCGCCGCCGGCCTGAACCCACAGACCGTGGAAGCGGGCACGTTTCGCGGTGCCGACATCCTCGATGTGCCTTCCACGGTCAACGTGGTCACCCGCGAAGCGCTGGACCTGCAAGCGGCCAGCGGCCTGTACGACGCGGTTCGCAACACCGCCGGCGTCACCCGCCAGCAGAACGGCGGCGATACCTGGGACCAATTGGTGATCCGTGGCATTGCCGTGGAGAACCGCACCAACTACCGGCTCAACGGTTCAATGCCGGTGATGAACTTCTCGCAGGTACCGTTGGAGGACAAGGAGCGGGTCGAGGTCCTCAAGGGGGCCTCCGCGCTGTACTACGGGTTCACCTCGCCCGCAGGCGTGATCAACTTCGTGACCAAGCGCGCCGGCAGCACCCCCGTCACTACCCTCGGCCTGACCCTGGACCAGTACGGCAGCGCAGTGGGCAGCGTCGACGTGGCTCGTCGCTTCGGCGCACAACAGCAGTTCGGCCTGCGCGTGAACGCTGCCGGTGGCGCACTGGGTTCCTACCTGGAGGGTGTCGACAACGGCAGCCGTCGTTTCCTGTCGGCCGCGCTGGACTGGCAGGTCAATGAGCGTCTGCTGCTCAGGGGCGACTTCGAATACGACCATCGTCGCGTTATCGAGCAAGTGGGCGTGAGCTTGCCCACGGCGGTGGATGGGGTGATCACGCTACCGCAGCCGGTCGATCCCAAGCGCCTGGTCGGCCCGGACTGGGCACAGTTCGAAGCCACCACGCGCAATGCGTTGCTGCGCGCGGACTATGCGCTGGCCGACGGCTGGGCACTGACGGTGGAGGCCGGCCACTCGGAAATGGCGCGCGACCGCCGGCTGGCGATCTTCCGTTTCGCCAACAATGCCAGCGTCGCCAGCGGCGAGGGCTCGATCCGCGGCAACCAGCAGCATCACGTGGTGAGTTCGGACCTGCTGCGCGCCGAGTTGTTCGGCAATTTCGTCACCGGTGCGGTCGAGCACGAGCTGACGGTCGGCGCCAGCCGTACCGAGAAGGGCCAGGACCCGATCTACCAGAGCAACTACACCATCGCCTCGCAGAACCTGTATGCACCGCAGGTGATCACCACCGTCAGCTACGGCGCGCGCCCTACCACTCCCACCTCTGCGGCGCTGGATACCGAGGATAGCGGCCTGTATGTGGTGGACCGCCTCACGTTCGGGCCGAACTGGCAATTGATCGCCGGCCTGCGCCATTCTCGCTACCGCAGCGACCAGGGCACCTCGCACTACGAGGCCAGCGAAACCACGCCGATGCTGGCCGGCATCTACAAGCTGGGCGAGCGTCTGTCGCTGTACGCGTCCTACGCCGAAGGTCTGGAAGAAGGCGAGGCCGCTCCCACTGGCAGCGACAACGAAAACGAGCGATTGGCACCGGGCATCAGCAAGCAGAAGGAGCTCGGCGTGCGCTGGCAGGCGCGCAATGGCACGCTGGTGTCGGCAGCGATATTCGATATCCAGCGTCCCGGCTATTACACCAATACCGACAACATCTTCACTGCGGACGGCGAACAGCGCTACACCGGCATCGAGCTGTCCACCCAGGGCCAGCTCACCCGCCAGTTGGGCTGGCAGACCGCGCTGCAATGGCTGGATCCCCGCTTCGATAACATCGGGGTGCAATACGATGACAAGCTACCGGAGAATGCATCCCGCCGCACCGGCAGCGCCTTCCTGACCTATGCCTTCGACGCCGTTCCCGGGCTTTCGCTCAACGGGGGCGCCTACTACACCGGTCGCCGTCCGGTGAACGACCTAAATCAGGCCTGGCTCGGCGGCGTCACCTTGTTCAGTGCAGGCGCTCGCTACACAACCGAACTGTTCGGCCAGCGCACCAGTTGGCAACTCAACGTCGAAAACCTCGGTGAAAAGCGTTACTGGGCCGGTGCAGGTACCCGTTTGGCCGCTGGCTTGCCGCGCACGTTCAAGTTCACGTTCAAGATCGATCTGTGAATCGGCTTATTGCAACGCATCTGGCCACTCTGCTCGTCACCAGCATTGTGGCCTGCGCTGCACTGCCGGGCAAAGCTGCCGACGCCGCACGCAGCTTCGATCCGGCACTGCCCGGCTATGTACCGCACGCAGTGAAGGTGGATCCGTCTGCGAGCTACCTGGGGGCAGACGGCGCAGTGCGCATCGGCGGTGCCGAACACGTGCACCACATCGTCGAACGCTTCAATGCACTATTCGTGCGCACTCACCCGGGCGTACGTTTCAGCAACGAGGGCAAGGGCACCAGCAGCGCGGTGCCAATGCTGATGTTCGGGCGCACGTTGTTCGCGGCGATGGGCCGGGCGATCAATCCGATCGAGCAGGTTCCGTACCGCAAGATCGTGGGCGAGGACCCACTCGAAATCCGCGTGGCGTATACCGCCGACACTCCTTCCGATGGCTTGGCCACTACGCTGGCGGTGTATGTGAACCGGCGCAACCCGCTCGCCCAGATCAGCATCGAACAGCTTTCGCAGGCATTGTCGATCGGCAACCCGCACGGCGACATTTCGCGTTGGGGCCAGCTTGGGCTGGACGGCGAATGGCGCGACCGCGCCATTCATCCGTATGCCACTCCCGAATACACCGGCTTCGGCGACTATCTGCAGCAAGTGCCGCTGCAAGGCCGTGTACTTGCCCCGCGCACGCAATTTGAACCCAATAGCGAGCGCCTGCTGCAGCGGGTGGCAGCCGATCCGGATGGGATCGCGGTCGCCGCACTCGGCCTGGAGAACGCCCAGGTGCGGCAGCTCCCGCTGCTCGGAAGTCAAAGCCAACGCCCACTGCGTGGCACACCGCAGGAAGTGATCGCACAGGACTATCCGCTGGGCCGGTCGCTGTATTTCTATTTCCGCCGCGTACCGGGCCAACCTATCGATCCATTGGCGAAGGAATATCTGCGGCTGGTGCTGTCACGAGAAGGCCAGGCCATCATCGCGGCACAAGCGCGCGGTTACCTGCCGCTTACCGCAGCACAAGCCCGGCGCGAACTCGAGAAACTCGATTGAAGATTCTCCACATCACCCTGCGCTGCCTTTGTACGCTCGCCCTGTCGTATGGCGCGCCGGCCGCCGCCGAAGGCGATAGTCCCCGCTACGACCCACAGCCGGTGAACGTGCGCGCCGATGCGTCCTATCTGAGCGACGATGGCGCCGTGACCATCGTCGGCAACGATGGAATGCAAGCACTGATCGACCAGCTCGATGCCCTATTCAGCCGCCACCATCCACAGGTGCGCTTCGCCACGATCATGCGCGGCTCGTCCACCGGCATGCCGGCGCTGGCCGCCGGTGCGACCTTGCTGGCGCCGTTGACACGCGACATCTGGCCGGGCGATAGCAACTCATTCCGGCAACTGCACGGTTATGACGCCACGCCGATCCGCATCGGCTACAACGGCTATGGTCCACGCCCGCCGCACAAGACGCCACCGGCGATCTACGTGCATACGGGCAATCCGCTGCAAGGCCTGACCCTGGCCCAGGTCGCAAGGATTTTCACCGAGGGCCAGGACGGGGGCGATATCAACAACTGGTCGCAGTTGGGGCTGGACGGCGCATGGGCGACACGGCGCATCCACGCCTATGGCCTGCGCGATGACGGCGGATTCGCCACCGGCCTGCGCATCGCTCGCCTGGGTGGACGACCATTCGCGTTGAAGTACGAAGCCCTGCCCACGCGCGAGGCCGTGGTCCGCGCGGTTGCCGCCGACCCCTATGGCATCGGCATGCTCGGCTGGGTCAATGCGGCAGCGATATCCTCACAGGTGCGGGTGCTGCCACTGGCCACGGTCGCGGGCGAGCCGTTCCATGGGCCTGACGAGGAATCGGTGCGCCAGGGCCGTTATCCACTGTCCGCATCCGTGCAGTTCTACGTGGATCGAGCGCCCAACCATCCGCTCGACCCGCTGGCCAAGGAATACCTGCGACTTGCGCTCTCGCGCGAAGGCCAGGCCATCATCGAGGCGCTGCATGACGCGGAGGAAGGCTACCTACCGTTGAGCGCGGAGGATCTACGAAACCAGCGAAAAATACTCGAGGCACTGTAGCTGGCGCGCACCGCGCCGGCGCAGCAAAAGAAGAAACCACGCAGGCGGCGACTTGCGCGCCGCCGCCCGATCATCCGCCCCTGGCGCGGCAGCCTGCGCCACGCGGTGGACGTCCATCGAACTCAACGTGCGTGGTCCGAGCTATCCAGGGGCGGTTCTTCGATACCGACATTGGTCGACGCCGCCTCGTACACCGCCCTGTCCAGCAGCCCAGTCTCCTTGGCCACTAGCACCGGCACCAGCATCTGCCCGGTCACATTGGTCATGGTGCGCATCATGTCGAGAACGCGGTCGATCGCATACAGGTAGCCGATCACTTCCAGTGGCAGGTTCGCGGCGCTCAGCACTACCGTCGCCATCACCACCGCCGTTCCGGGCACGCCGGCAGTGCCGAAGCTGCCCAGTACCGAGGCGATCAGCACCACGAAATACTGATTGGCGGTCAGCGGCACGCCGGTGTACTGCGCGATGAACACGGCGCACAACGCCGGGTAGATCGCGCCGCAGCCATCCATCTTGATGCTCGCGCCCAGCGGCACCGCGAACGCGGCATAGTCCTTGTTGACACCCAGGTTGTGGGTGATCGAACGCAGCGACACCGGCATCGCCGCAAAGCTCGATGAGCTGACGAATGCCACCTGCATGCCAGGTGCGGCGCCACGGAAGAACTTCAGCGGATTCAGGCCATGCGCCAGCAGCAGCCCGCCATAGACGAATACGATGTGGATCGCGCACGCCAGGTACAGCGCCATCACGAAGTTGCCCAGCGGCAGCAGCTTCTCGAAGCCATAGGCACCGACCAGGCCGGCAATCAGGCCAAACGTGCCGATCGGGGTCACTTCCAGCACGAAGCGGGTGACCTGGATCATGATCTCGCTCATCTGCGCGGTGAGCTTGCGTGCCTCGGCGACGCGCTCGCCAAGCTTGACCATCGCGAAGCCGAGCAGCGCAGCAAAGAAGATCACCGGCAGGATCGAGCCACGCCCGGCCGCCAGCACCGTCTCGCCCGCCGCATTGATGCGGGTACCGATGCCGCTCAACGCGTAGAACGGGTTGGCCGGCACCACGTCCAGCAGCACCTTGATCGGGCTTGGCACGTCGCGGGGCGCCCACTTCGCATCCACGCTCAGGCCAAGATGGCCAGCCCCGGGCTGCAACAGCGTGCCGATACCCAGGCCTATCGCTACCGCCAACGCGGCGGTGATGATGAACCAAAGGAAGGTTCGCCCCCCCAGCGCCGCCACCGATTTCTGGCCATGTAGCGCGGAAATGGCATTGATCACCGCGAAAAATACCAGCGGCACCGCAATCATCTTGATCAGGGTGACGTATAGATCGCCCAGCGGACCGAACCAGGTTTCCGCCGCCGGCCCCATCAGCCAGCCGGCCAGGGCACCGAGCACGAATCCCCCCACCACTCGCTGCCAGAACGGAATGCGCAGCCAGGCTGAAACCAGTTTCATGTCGTCCAATCGTTCTGTGGGGAGAGGTATGTTCACGATAGCCCAAGCTCTGGCGCGGGGCGAGGCCTTCAATGCAACCCAGCGTTGCCGCCCCCCCCTCGATGTCATCTGCGCGTCTTGGTGAAGCAGTCATAATGCGGGTCGTTTCGTCCCGTGAAAGCAGACCATCCATGTCCCGTCGCCTGCCCGCCTTCGCCACGCTGTCCACCCTGATCCTGGCCGCCTGCGCCTCCACCCCGGCCACCGCGCCCAGCGCCGGCACCGGGACAACGGTGGAGGTTCCCGCCGTCTCCCACCCGCAAGGCGAAACGCCGGACTGGTGGTACCGCAGCGGCGCGGCCAAGGCCGCCGGTAATGGCGCGATGGCAGGCAAGGCCAGGAACGTGATCCTGTTCCTCGGCGACGGCATGAGCCTGACCACCGTGGCCGCCGCGCGCATCTTTGAAGGCCAGCGCAAGGGCGGTCCCGGCGAGGAGAACCTGCTGTCGTGGGAGCGCTTCCCGGCTACCGCGTTCAGCAAGACCTACAACACCGATTCGCAAACCCCGGATTCGGCCGGGACCATGACCTCGATCACCACCGGGGTGAAGACCCATATGGGTGCGATCGGCGTCAGCGCGGGCGACCGCGATGATTGCGCCGACAGCCTCGGCAAGGGCCTGCTCAGCTGGCTGCAGCTGGCCGACAGCGCCGGCCTGGCCACCGGCATCGTCACCACCACCCGCCTGACCCACGCCACCCCGGCGGCTACCTACGCGCATTCGCCCGACCGCGACTGGGAAAACGACACCGAGCTGCCGGCGGCCGCGCGCAGTGCTGGCTGCCAGGACATTGCCCAGCAACTGCTGTCGACCGCGCGCTACGGCCGCGGGCCGCAGGTGGTACTGGGCGGCGGCCGCAGCCAGTTCAGCACCGCCGCCGAACGCGATCCGGAATACGACGACAAGGTCGGCCTGCGCCTGGACGGCCGCGACCTGGTCGGCGAATGGAAACAGGCGCATCCGCAAGGCGCCTATGTCTGGAACGAAGCACAGCTCAAGGCCGCCGGCAATGCGCCGGCGCTGCTCGGGCTATTCGAGCCCGACCACATGCAATTCGAGCATGACCGCAACCGCAGCCCCAATGGCGACCCCAGCCTGTCGGAAATGACCCGCAGTGCGATCCAGTCGCTGTCGCGCGACCCCAACGGCTTCGTGCTGATGATCGAAGGCGGCCGCATCGACCACGCCAACCATGCCGGCAATGCCTTCCGCGCGCTCGATGAAACGGTGTCGCTGTCCGACGCAGTGCGTACCGCCGTGCAGACCGCGCCGGCCGACACCCTGATCATCGTCACCGCCGATCACTCGCACACTCTCAACTTCGTCGGTTACCCGGTGCGCGGCAACCCGATCCTGGGCAAGGTGCGCGGCGCCGGCGGCGAAGGTGGCGACCGCAGCCAGTACGCACTCGATCTAGCCGGCCAGCCCTTCACTACGCTTAGTTATGCCAACGGCCCGGGCTACACCGGCCGCAGCAATGCACAGCCGGCCGGGCCGAAGCGCTTCGAGCACGGCCCCAGCAGCATCGAGCCGGCCCAGGGCCGCCCCGACCTGACCCACGTCGATACCACCGCGCCGGACTACCTGCAGGAAGCCTTGATCCCGACCAAATCCGAGACCCACGGTGGCGAGGACGTCGGCATCTGGGCGACCGGTCCGGGCAGCGCCGCGTTCCGGGGCACGCTGGAAGAGAACGTCATTTTCCACGTGATCGTGCAGGCCACGCCCAAGCTGCGCGAGCGGCTGTGCGCAGCCGGCACCTGCAATGCCGACGGCGTCCCGGTGCAACTGCCGCAGCCCAGGCAGTTCGAGGCCGCCAACCGCAGCCAATGAGCAGGTGTGCTCGCTGCGGCCCTGTCCCCGACTGCCTGGCGTATGCCAGGCAGGTTGGACGTCGATGAACGCACAAGAGCCGGTAGTTGCCGCCTTGCCGGCGCTTGCGCCGGGCCCGGTGCTGGTCGGCTACAGCGGCGGCGTGGATGTCACCACACTGCTGCTCTCGTTCGCCCATCTGTCCGCGTATCGCCGAGTCGGACTGCGCGCGGAAGACATTCATCACGGCCTGCATCATGCTGCCGACGACTGGGCAGCACACTACCAGGCCACTTGAGACCGGCTAGGCGTTGCCTTGCGGATCGTGCACGTGGAAATCCCG
>JAATFS010000431.1 GCA_015655035.1 Lysobacterales bacterium
CGCACACCCAGCGGCGCACCGGCCAATGCCAGCATCCGGGCGAGTTGGCCGCCCCCCAGAATTCCAACCGTCGTCATTGACGCGGATCGTCGCTGGCGGTCACATCGTCGGTCTGGCGCTGGCGGAACTGCGCCAATGCCTGACCGATCGCCGGCTGTTCAGGCGCCAGCAGCGCCGCCGCGAACAGCGCCGCATTGGCAGCTCCGGCATTGCCGATCGCGAACGTCGCCACCGGAATGCCGGCCGGCATCTGCACGATCGACAGCAGCGAATCCATGCCGTTCAACGCCTTGGACTGCACCGGCACCCCCAGCACAGGGACCGCAGTCTTGGCCGCCAACATGCCCGGCAGGTGCGCCGCACCGCCGGCACCGGCCACGATCGCGCGCAGGCCGCGCCCAGCCGCCTGCTCGGCGTAGGCAAACAATACGTCCGGCGTGCGATGCGCCGAGACGACTTTCACTTCGTAGGGCACACCTAGCGCATCGAGCTTGTGTGCTGCGTGTTGCATGGTTTCCCAGTCGGACCGGGAGCCCATCACGATGCCGACGAGCGGCGCGGATTGGTTGGAGGTCATGGCCGTACCCTGCCTTAAAGACGTATTCTAGCCGTCTTCCACGCAAGACAAGACCTCGATGGATCGCAAATTGCTCGACCTGCTTTGCTCGCCCGACACCCGCCAGTCGCTATCGCTACTGGAGACCAAGGGCCTGGAAGCGCTGAACCGGGCCATCGCCGCTGGTGGCGTGCAGCGTGTCGACGGCACGCCGCAGGATCAGCCGCTGCGCGAGGCGCTGATCACGCGCGACCGCAAGCAGCTCTTCCGCGTCGACGACGGAATCCCGGTGCTGCTCGCCGAAGAATCCATCGCCGCTGCCCAGATCGCCGACTTCCCCGAGAAGTGACCGCTACACCGATGCCCGGCACCGACCGCTTCGCCACACCCGAGCCTGAGCTGATCGCGGCCGACGTGGCGCGCGCACTGGCCGAGGACATCGGCAGCGGCGACGTCACCTCCGCCCTGCTCCCCGACACCGCCGACATCGCCTACCTGCTGTGCAAGCAGGACGCGGTGATCGCCGGACGCCCCTGGTTCGATGCCTGCCATCGCGCGCTCGACCCCCAGGTGCAGATCGACTGGCGCACCACCGAGGGCGAGTCCGTACGTGCCGGAACCGTATTGGCCACGCTGCGCGGACGCAGCCGTAGCCTGGTCAGTGCAGAGCGCACCTCACTGAATTTCCTACAAACGCTGTCGGCCACCGCCACCGCCACTGCCGCCTTCGTGGCTGCGGTCGCTGGCACCGGCACCTATATCCTGGATACCCGCAAAACCCTTCCTGGGCTGCGGCTGGCGCAGAAATACGCAGTGCGCTGTGGTGGCGGCCACAATCATCGCATCGGCCTGTTCGATACGGTAATGCTCAAGGAAAACCATATCCGCGCGGCGGGCTCGTTGACGGCTGCGGTGCACGCCGCCCGCGCCCAGCAGCCGCATCTGCCATTGGTGGTCGAAGTCGAGACGCTGGAACAGCTGCGCGAAGCCCTGCTGGCCGGTTGCGAACGCATCCTGATCGACGACTTCGATCCTGCCACCCGCCGCAAAGCCGTGCGCATCGCCGCCGCTGCGCCATTCAACCGCATGATCCCGCTGGAGGTCTCCGGCAGCGTCGACCTGGCCAGCGTGCGTGCGGTCGCCGAGGACGGGGTGGACTGCATCTCGATCGGCGGCCTCACCAAGCACGTGCAGGCCATCGACCTGTCGCTGAAGCTCGGAACGCACCCCAGCATCGCCGCGTAAGAACGCTGCTGCTCAACCACCCGCGATGAATCCACGCGGGGCCTTGCATTCAAGCCCATACACGCCAGCATCCGGTTGGCCGAACGCGCATTCACGCGTGGGCGTGGGAAATTCTGTCAGCATCCCACCATTAAATTAATGAGGACTCACGATGGCAGCGAAAGCCTGGCCCTGGATGTGCCTGCTGTTGGCAGGCGTTGGTAGTCACGCCGCCGCAGCGGAGGTCTGCGACCTGCCTGCACGTTACGGCCAAAGCGCGGCCGCCACCGCAATCGTACGCAGCGCGTGTAACGAGCACCGGCTGTGGATGCGTCCGTTCATCGACGCGAAGGGCCGTGTCGCCAGCCTGAGCATCACCGAGGCCGAGCGCAGCTATCTTGCCGATCACGGCGTGGTCGCCTGGCAACGCGTGGTCGGCTACTGGCGCGACAGCGGCACGCTGGGCCCGATGGGCACTATCGATGGCGCACGCAGCTGCATGGCGCTGGACGGCACCCGCTACACCGAGAGCGACTGCCGCGCGTTCCTGGTGGACAACCCCTGGTCGGCGGCGTTCATTTCCTGGGTAATGACGCAAGCAGGATTGAGCGGCTTCAATCGCTCGCCCCGACATATCGACTACATCCGCGCCGCTTATCACGATGGCGGCAGCGGTCCGTACCAGTTCACCGATCCGGCAACCGAAAAACCCGAGCCTGGCGACCTGCTGTGCATGCTGCGAGGCCGCGATGCCGCGCTCGGCTATGCCGGCCTCCGCGCCGCGCTGGGCGGTGCCGGGGCGATGGCCTGGCAATCCCATTGCGACGTGGTGGTAGCGGCCAATGTCGGCGGTGATCGCACGCTCTACCTGATCGGCGGCAACGTACTGAACACCGTGATGATGCGCAAGATGCCGCTGGATCGCGCAGGCCGCCTGGAGCTGCCGCCGCCACAAGCGTCCACTCAGCAGCAGGACGACGAGAACCTGGGCGTGAGCCGCGACTGCACGCCGGCACGCGAGGAGCTCTGCGACTTCAATCGTCGCGACTGGGCCACGCTGCTCAAGCTGCGGCCGAACGCCATCGTGACCGCACCGGCATCGGCGGCCCCCCTGCCGGCACCGACCTCGCAGCCGCAGGCGATGCCACCTGGCTTCCCCCGAGTAGTGCCGCCAAGGCCAGCGCAGAACACCCCAGCGGCCGAGCCCACAAAAAAGAACCCCTGAGCGCAACCGATACTCCCACTGGCCGGCCGCCACGACCGGCCAGTGTGGCAACGAGCATCCCGGGGCACTGACCGCCGACGGCTCAGCCGTTGCTCGGCCGTGCCATGCAAGCGCCGCTCCCGGGCCTCGCCCCGACCACCCGAAACAACGTCCCATCTCCTGCTGGCGAACAG
>JAATFS010000491.1 GCA_015655035.1 Lysobacterales bacterium
AGTTCCTGGCGCAGCTGAGTATCGCGCGCCAGGGCAGCGGCCGGCACCGGTGTCAGTTTGGACAAGTCGTTCTGCCAGCACGGGCCGGGGGCGAAGGCGATCACGGCGATTGCGGCCAGCCCCAGCAGCGCCAGCGCCGCGCGCGGTCGCGGCAGGCGCGCAATGGCGCGCCACAGCCGTGCCAGCGCCGGCGAATCGGCCTGGTCGCGCGGCGCCGGATCGATCAGCCACGGCAACAGCATGCGCGTGGTCAGGGCCGCCGTCGCCAGCCCGGCGATGGTGAACACCGCCAGCTGGCGCAGGCCATCGACGCCGGAGAACAGGAAGGTGACATAGGCAATGCAGGTGGACACCACGCCGGTGGCCAGGGTCGGCCACAGATGCCGCGCATTGGCGCGCGGGTCCAGGCCCGGACGCTGGTGGCTGAACAGATGGATCGGGTAGTCCTGCACCACGCCGATCAAGGTGAAGCCGAACGCCACGGTGATGCCGTGCACGCCGTCGAACAGCAGCGCCACCGCCGCCAGCCCCGCCAGCCCCGCGCTGGCCAACGGCAGCACGCCCAGCACCGGGATCTTCCAGCTGCGATAGGCCAGCAGCAGCAACAACACCAGCCCGACCGTATCCAGCATGCCGATCCATTGCGCTTCGCCCTGGGTACGTGCGCCGATCTCCACCGAGAACGCACCCGGGCCGGTCAGGCTCAGCTGCGTGGCCGAGCCGGCCGTGGCGCGGGCGAAGGCGGTGTTCAGCGCGGCTACCGCCGCCTGCTGGCCGGTGGGGTCGAAGCCGGCGGCATGGGTCTGCACCAGCAGCAGTGCTTCGCGCCCGGCGCGGTCGAACCAGACACCTTCGCGCAGCTGCGGCGCGGCCGCCGGCTGCAGCCGCTCAGCCAGATGCAGCAGCTCCAGCGTGGGATCGCGCGGCAGCAGCGGTTCCACCCACGCCGCCGCCGGCGAACCCAGGTCCTGGACGCGCGCCTGCAACGCATCGGTCAACTGGGTGGCATCCAGCGGCGCGGCGTCGAAGCTGTCGCTGAGCAGATAGCGATAGGGCAGCAAGCGTTCCGGGACCGTGGCGAGCCCGGCATCGGCGCCATTGGCAACCAGTTCGAACAAGCCCGGCTGCGCCGCCAGCTGCGTGCGCAAGGCCTGCGATTGCCGCGCCAACGTCGCCGGATCGCTGCCGGACAACGCCACCAGCAACAGCCGCGAGCCAGGGCCTTCGCCGAGTTCTTCCAGCAGCAGCGTCTGCGCCGGGGTACGCGCGGCGGGCATGAATTTGCGCAGGTCACCGGACAGTTGCAGCCGCGCGCCCAGCCACATGCCGCCGAGCACCAGCAGCGCCAGCCACGCCAACGCCAGCGTGATCCTCAGGCTCGGGCGCAACTCACGCGGCATGGTGCAGCTTCCGCATATGCAGCGGGCGCGGGCGCGGGCAAGCGTTCAACGCGTCGCGCCATGGCATAACGCGGCCAGCGCGGTGGGGTCGGTCACGCTGGCCGCCGCGCGCGCCGCGCCCGCCAGCAAGGTGCGCTGCGCATCGCCCTTGGCCGGCGCCGATTCGATGCAACGCAGTTCGGCACCGCGCCCATACAGCCGCAGTTCGCGCAGTTGCGCGGCGACGGCGGCGTCCTTTGGCTGCAATTGCAACTGCCAGCCTTCGCGTCGGCCTTGCCCGCTCACCCGGTAACGCTGTTCCAACGCGGCGCGGTCGCCTGACAACAGCGCGGCGAAATCCGACTGCAACGCCGCCAGCTCCGGCGCGCGCGCCAGCGCGAAACGGCGCGGCGGCTTGCCTTCGCGCTGCATCGTGGCATTGCCGGCGTGCAAGGTGGTGACCTCGCGATACGGCGCGGTCACCTCGCGCACCAGCGTCTGCGCATCGGGACGGCGGTATTCGCCCTGCACCCGCAGCGGCGTCTTCAACAACGCCGAACCGCGCAGCTCGACGAACTCGGTGCGCGCCGGCATCGGGCGTGCCAGCCTTTGCAGCACCCAGCCCGGATCGAACGCCTCAGGCGGTGCGGCGTACAGCGGTACGGCGCTGCACAGCAGTATCAGCATCCACGGCAAGAGGCGTCGCATCGGCATGGTGTGAATTCCAGAAATCGTAGAAGTTGAACCAGTTGTACGGCGCGCTGCGGGTGTGGTGTTCCAGCCGCGCCGCATAGTCGCGCATCAGCACCGCCAGCACCGGCGCACGTTGCCGGCGCGGCAGATCCAGGCCATCGCTGAAGGTCTCGAAGCTGAGCTGATAACGGTTGCCGCCCCGATACAGGCCGAAGGCCAGCACAACCGGCACTTTCAGTACCGCCGCGACCAGCCACGGGGCGGTCGGCAACGACGCGGTGCGGCCAAGAAAACTCACCGGCAGCACAGGGTCTTCCGGGCGCGGACGATCGACCAGCAACGCCACCAACGCGCCTTCTTCGGTGGCGTGCTTGATCGCCATGACGATCGAGGTGCTGTCCATGCCAGCGTCGATGATGCCCGCTGCCAACTTCGGATTGAGGCGGCCGAGCAACTCGGTCAGCGCGGGATTGTGGGCCTTGTCCAGCACCACCTTGACCTGTACGTCCGGGCGCTCGGTGGCGAGTACCCGCAGCGCATCGAAGCTGCCCAGGTGCGAGCCGAAGATCAGCGCGCCGCGACCTCGATCGAGTAGCTGCCGCAGCGGTTCGAGTCCGTCGATGGAGACGTCGAAGCGCCGCATCTGCCCGCACAGCATGTAGACACGGTCGAGGATCGTCGCAGCGAAGGTGTGCAGGTGCCGTGCCACGTCCAGCAGGCGGGCCGGACGCCCGAGTACGCGGCTCAGGTAGGCGCGCGATGCCCTGCGCTCGGGTCCGCGCACGATCAGGAAATACAGCGTGATCGGATACAGCAGCACGCGGCCGACGCGGCGCCCGCCCAGGCGCGCAATGCCCAGGATCAGCGCAATCGCCAGCCGGCCGCCGCCTTCCGGGCGCTGCTTCCAGGACGCGCTCATGCCGTGGCCTCGGCGACCAGCTCGCCGCTGACCAGCAATGCCTGCGCATGATGAACGCGAAAGCGCCAGCGCGGCGGCTCGCCCTCCAGCGTGATCTCAGCGGCCTGCCCCGGCAACAGCGGTTGCAGGAACTTCACTTGCGGCATGCGCAGCCCGGCCACGCGGCCATGCCGCGCTTCCAGTGCTTGCAGCACCTGATCCAGCACCACGACGCCGGGCACTATCGGGTGGCCGGGGAAATGGCCCGGCAGACAGGGATGATCGGAGGGAACGACGAATTGCATGGCACTGAAAAAGTGATGTCCTGATTGAAACGGCGAAACGTCGATACCGAACGACGGACATTCGGAACGGCACATCCCACATCCTTTGAAAACGTCCATCCCCGAATGCGCACCCGCGAACCGACTCGCCCGATCACGATACTGATCGCACTGCGCTGCAACGTGAATCCCGGCCACGGCGCGGGAACGAGCCGCCTCAGCGCAGCAGATCGCGCCAGAATCCCGGCCCCAGGCGCGCCATGCAGTGCAGGAAATCGGGCAGGTTGCGATAGGGATGTTCCGGAAAGCGGCGCGAGCGCAGCCAGTACTCGCCGAAGAAGAATCCACCCAACACCGCGTAGACCAGTACGTTGGCGAACAGCGACGCGTGTGCATCGGAAATGACCAGCGGCGACGCCCAACCGAGCTGGCTCAACACGCCACTGGGCGCGGCGCACAGCGCCAGCAACAGGTTCACCAGGGTCAATCCGGCCAACAGCAACGCCCAGGCCAGGGTCAGCCGGCGGGTGTAGCGGTACTGGTCCTGGCCGATGCTCATGCCGGCCTGCCGGTACAAGGCCTCCACGATCCGGCTGATCAA
>JAATFS010000222.1 GCA_015655035.1 Lysobacterales bacterium
CCGCCGCTCGACGTGGAAACGATCGCGGTCGCCGCAGTGGCCGATGATTTCTTCAGCCAGCATCTCGAATTGTGGCCAGAACTGTTCGCTATGCCGCAGGTGTTCCAGCCATGGCGGCAACATGTCGGCCAAGTGATCGAGTTCCTTGTCCAGTTCGCCGCGTGTTCTCATATCTTCGACCTCGGCCAATGCAATACGGCCCTGTGGGATTTCCCATCGTCCTGTAGCCCGATACGCAATGCCGGCTGCGGTTGGTCGTCCAGCCACAGCGTTGCGTGCGAAAGCTCCGATTGCTCCACCTCGATCACGTAATCGGTCCCTCCGTGGCGATAGCGCAGCTGGTAGCGCGTCCAGTCCGACGGAATGCAGGGTTTCAGCAGCAGTTCGCTGCCTTCGCGGTACAGGCCCAGCAATGATTCGGTCAACAGCCGGTACATCCAGCCTGCCGAACCGGTGTACCAGGTCCAGCCGCCGCGTCCTTGATGCGGGGCGACGGCATAGACGTCGGCGGCCAGCACGTAGGGTTCAACCTTGTAGCGCCGCACTGCTTGGGCATCGCGCGCGTGATGCACGGGATTGATCATGCCGGCCAGTTCCCATGCGCGTTCGTTGTCGCCAAGTTCGGCGAATGCCATCGCCGCCCATACTGCCGCGTGGGTGTACTGCCCGCCGTTCTCGCGCACGCCGGGCACATAGCCACGGATGTAGCCTGGATCGTGCTCGATACGGTCGAACGGCGGATCCAGCAGCTGGATCACCCCGGTATCCGGTTTCACCAGGTAGCGGTACAGCGATTCCATCGCCTGGACGCCACGCGCGTCCCCCGCTACGCCGGAAAGCACCGACCAGCTCTGTGCGATCGAGTCGATGCGGCATTCGTCGCCACTGCGCGAGCCCAGCGGCGTGCCGTCATCGAACCAGGCACGCCGATACCATTCGCCATCCCATCCATGCACCTGAAGATTTTTCTCGATCAGCTCGGCGCGCTCACGGCAGAAATCGGCAAGTGCGCGATCAGGCTGCAAAGACGCGAGCGGCTCGAACCTACGCAGCGCGTCTACCAGGAAGAAACCGAGCCAGACGCTCTCCCCCCGCCCGCCCAGGCCTATCCGGTTCAGGCCATCGTTCCAGTCGCCGCTTCCGATCAAGGGCAGGCCATGTACGCCCAGAAGCTCGCACGCCCGGCGCAAACCCAGCGCGCAATGCTGGTACAAGGTAGCGGCGCTGCCGGCGTTGTGCGGAAGATCGTAATGCGATTCCTCATCGACATTGAGCGCGCGTCCATCGATGAAGCGCACCATTTCACCGAGCACGCTGCGATCCCCGGTGAGTTCGACATACCGGCAGGTTGCCACTGGCAACCACAGGTAATCGTCCGAACATCGGGTGCGCACTCCCCTGCCCTGCGGCGGATGCCACCAGTGCAGCACGTCGCCTTGCATGAATTGCTGCGAAGCACTCAGCAATAGGTGTTTGCGTACCAATGCGGGCTGCGCGTGCACCAACGCCATGCTGTCCTGCAGCTGGTCTCGGAACCCGAACGCGCCACCGGACTGGTAATAGCCGCTGCGCCCCAGGTAGCGGCACGCCAAGGTCTGGTACAAGAGCCAGCCATTGGCCAGCAGATCCACTGCCGGGTCCGGGCTGCTGACCTGGACCACGCCCAGCGTCTGCCGCCAATAGTCGCGCACGGCCGCCAGCGCCTGCGTGGCGTGCTCGCTGCCGCGCGTCGCCTGAGCCAATACGAGCGCCTGCTCACCGCTCTGCGCCGCTCCCAACCGGAACACGGTTTCGGCGTATCCCCCGGCATCGAGCGTGATCGGTACCTGCAATGCCGCGCAGGGATCGCCGCCGGTGGCCAGGTGTCCCGACAGCCGCTCGCGACGCAGCGCCAGTGGTGCCGCCGGATCGCCATTGCGGCCCAGAAACTCCCTGCGATCGTTAGTAAAGCCACGGGTGCTCGCGTCGACGTCGAAGAACGCCACCCGGCCCTCGAACTCGGTGTTATAGGGATTTCGTGCGGTGACGATGCCATCCTCTTCGCGCACCTCACTGACCACGTGCATCTGCGAGTGCCCGCGGGTATCGCCCAACACCCATTCCACGTAACCGGTGGCGCTGAGCCGCCGTGTGCGCCCGGACTCGTTGCGCAGCAACAGGCGCATGTACTTGACCGGATGCACCAGGTCCACATACACCCACAGCTCACTCGCTATTCCATCCTCGACGTGCTCGTACACGCTGTAGCCGAAGCCATGGCGGGTGCGATAGCTACCGCTGCCGCGACATGGCAGTGCCATCGGCGACCAGACCTTCCCGCTGTCCTCGTCGCGCAGATAGAACGCCTCGCCTCCGCTATCGGTTACCGGATCGTTATGCCACGGGGTCAGGCGATACTCATGTGCGTTCTCGAACCAGCTGTATCCGCATGCGCTCTCGCTGAGCACCGTGCCGAACTGCGCGTTGGCGATGACGTTGGACCATGGGGCTGGCGTGCACTCGCCTTCACCCTGGTCGATCACGTACTCCTGCCCGTCGGCGGTGAATCCTCCCGTGCCGTTGTCGAACATCAATGCGGTTGGCGAGACCTGCTCCTGCGCCGGATCGCTGGGCAGTGCTTGCGCGCCTTCGACCAGGATAGGCGCGGGCAACTCCAGCGCGGGCGTGGCCATTTGCATTGGATCCCGGTCCACCAATAGACCCGGCAAGGCACGATCTGCCGGAAAGTGGCGATCCAGCTGCGTGGCGAGGGTGCCATGCTGGTCGTCGATGATCGCGCGGGCGACGGTCAGCAGCAGTACCCGGTCCTCGTAGGAGATTTGCTCGGCCGGCCTGACGAAGATGCCGCCGGGGCGGTCCAGGACGTTGGCCTCTGGATCGACCGAGACCATGCCTAGGATCTGGTCCTGCAATTGTTGGCGATAACCCGCCTGGCTTTCGTTCCATATCACCAGGTCTGCGCGCAATCCTTTCAGCCGCCAATAGGCATGGGCCTGCACCATTTGCCGGACCAGCTCGATATTGCCGGTATCGGCAATGCGCAGTAGCACGATCGGCAGGTCGCCGGAAATGGCGTGGCCCCAAAGCCCGGACTGGCCACGATGATTCTGCAACAGCACCTCCGGATCCGCCCGCAATACCGGGTTGGCGTACAGCACCAGACCCGCGAGGCGTTCGTAGAGCAAGGCGTCCGCCTGGGATGCGTCGATCTGCCGGCGAACCACTTGGCTATGGGTCAGCGCCAGGTTGAACACGCGGTCGGCCAGCCGGCGGTCGCGATACTTGTCCACCAGCGTGGAACATGCCTGGCGGTCGGCGCCGACGCCATAGACCATGTCGATCTGGGCACGCTGCTCCGGTGCCAGTTCGATGCGGCAACGGATCGCGACGATCGGATCAAGCACCGACCCCGCCGAGCCGGACAGCGCCTGCACCGAGACCATCGCCTGTGGCATGCGTGGCGTATTGCCGCGCCCCAGGAATTGCGCGCGATCGGTTTCGTAGGAAATAGCCGCGATATCGGCGTCATGCACCGCTACCAGGTGGAACATCCACGGCGCCACTTCATCGTGCGAACGCGCGCGTCGGGTGCATAACAATGCCTGCTTGTCGGCAAGGATCTCGCTTTGCACGAATAGATTGCTGAAGGCCGGGTGCAATTCATCGGCCAAGGCCGGCGCCAGCACCACTTCGGCATAGGTGGTTATCTCGATCACGCGGCGGTGGCGCGAGCGGTTGGTGATCCTCAAGCGCCGCAGCTCGACATCGTCCTCCGCCGAGATCGCGATTTCCATGTGGCTGGAATAGCCGTACTTGCGGCCGCGGAATTCGGCCTTGGCATCGGAAAATATTGCTTCATAGCCCTCCATCGGCACGCAGGTAGGTTGATGGGTGGCCGACCACACTTCACCGCTATCGACATCGCGCAGGTAGCAGAACGTCCCCCAATGGTCGCGCGTGGCGTCCTCGCGCCAGCGCGTGACCGCCATGTCGCGCTGCCGGCTGTAGCCACTGCCGGCACTGCTGAGCATGCCGTGATAACGGCCGTTGGACAGCAACTGGACCGCCGGAAGCGTTCTGTCTGGATCGGCAATGATGCGCAACTGTGTTTCCGTATCGGTCGCACCGCTCCGGCCCGCGTTGCTTTCCACCTCATGCGGATGGAATACGCCGCCGCGGGGTACGCGCTCCTGCAACAGCAGCAAGGTCGCCTGGAACTGCGCATCGGCCACGAAGCGCTGCTGCATCGGCTGTCCGCGCAGTAGATAGTCCAGCGACAACAGGGCCATGCCCTGGTGGTGCGACATGAACGATCGCACCAGCACATGCTCTTGCCCACGCGGAACCCGTGCCGGGGTGTAGTCGATGGCTTCGTACAGCCCGAAACGGCCCCCGAAACCCTGCTCCGACAACCGTTGCAGATTGCGACACGCGGCACCTGGCGCCACCATCAGCGCCATCGTGCTGGCGTAGGGCGCGACCACCAGGTCCTGCCCCAGCCCGCGCCGCAATCCAAGCCCCGGCACGCCGAACGCACGGTACTGGTAGTTCAAGCGCACATCGACGCTGTTGTAGCCGGATTCGGATATTCCCCACGGCACGCCACTACGCTCGCCGTAAGCGATCTGCGCACTGACCACATGTTGCGCGGTGCGGTCCAACAAAGTGTCCGGGTAGCTCGGCATCACCAGTTGCGGCATCAGATACTCGAACATCGAACCGCTCCACGATAGCAAGGCGGCCCCACCTTCCACTTCGGTCATCATCCGCCCCAGCGCGAACCAGCTCTCCTGCGGCAGCTGTCCCTGCGCGATGGCCACGAAGTTGCACAACCGCGCTTCGGAAGCGAGCAGGTCGTATTGACCCGCATCCAGCCGGCGCTCGTCCACGTTGTAGCCGATCGAAAGCAGATGGCGGGCGCGGTCGTACAGAAAACCGAATTCCATCTGCGCGAACTGCCCGGCTTGATGCGCCAACTTCTCCAGCGACTGGATGCGCTCGCTGGCGCGCAAGCGCAGTGCCGGTTCGGCGCAGTCCTCACGCAGCTGTCGCAACGTGGGGATGGCTTCGGCAGTTGGAGCGACAAGCCCCGTAGTGGCGTCGCTTTTTACGGGCTGCCACTGGTGCAGCTCGGCAAGCGCCACCTGGCATGCCTGGGCCAATGCGCGTGCGGCGCCTGCGACAAGCGCATCGCTCGACGCCGCCGCTCGCACGATCGCCTCGGCCTGGATACAGGCATTGGCCAGGAAGGCCTCGATCCGATGCAGTGATCGAGATACGCCGCCGGCACGCAGTTCCGCCAGTGCCTGTGCCAGCGGATCGCAGGCCGACAGCACAGGCAGATCCGACGCGGCATCCTGCTGTAGCACGCCCAGCGTATCGGCCAGCCCCGAAAGCAGCGCATCCGCCACCACCGGCGCATCGATCAACCCGAGCAACCCCTGCCGAAGCGTCAGCAGATGGCCGGCGAGATTGCCGCTGTCCACGGTCGATACGTAGCGCGGCGGCAGGGGCAGCAAGGTCTGTGTGTCATACCAATTGTAGAAGTGGCCGCGATGCCGCGGCAGCGTCTCGAGAGTCGCCAGCGTCCGCCGGGTACGCTCGACCACCTCTCCCGACGGGATATACCCCAGGTCGTACGCAGCCAGATTGGCCAGCAATCCCAGGCCGATATTGGTCGGCGAAGTGCGGTGTGCGACCACCACTGCCGGATATTCCTGCACATTGTCCGGCGGCAGCCAGTGGTCTTCTTCGCTGAAGTTGTATTCGAAGAATCCCCAGGTTCTTCTTGCCAATCGGCCCAGGAACGCCAACTGCGTGGGTGCCAGATGGGTACCCCGCCGCCGAGATGGATTTCCCAGCCATTCCATCAACAGCGGCGACACCGCCCAGGCCAGCAATAGCGGCGAGGCTATCCACAAGGTGGCCTTGGCGACATGGCTCAGTGCAACGCCTACAGCCACGGCAAGCAAAGGAGCAATGGCCATCGCGCGCCACTCGGCATGCCGGCCATGCTGCAACGATCGCTCCACCTCGCTCGACGGATTCCACTGCAGCAGATGGCGGCGGCTGATGGCCATCCGCCACAGGGTTCGCGCAATCGCCATCGCGCTGAAGCCTGCCGCGTGAGGGAGACAGGCGATGCTGACCAACGTACGCAGTAGCTGCCGCCCGCAGCCTGCGGCGACCTGTCGCAAATGCACCGACAGGGCCACGTCCGGTGGTGGCATCAGCGCTGCGTGCAATGCCGGCAACAGCACCGGCAACACCCAAAGGCCCAGCACCCAGAGCGTCCACCGCAGCGGTGTCGGCGACAGCATCCATCCCGCCACCAACAGCAACATGGCCGCAATCGGCACCACGCTACGGCGCAGGTTGTCGAGCAACTTGCCACGCGACAGCCAGGACAGGGGGTTGCGTTCGTAGCCGCCATCGGACAGCGGCACCGACCTCATCAACCAGGGCAACAGCTGCCAATCGCCCCGGATCCAACGGGCATGTCGCTTGGCTTCGGCCAGATAGCGCGTGGGATGACTTTCGAACAACGGCACGTCGCTGATCAGGCCGGATCGCGCATAGCAGCCTTCGAGCAGATCATGGCTGAGGATGCGATTGACGGGAAAGCGATCAGCCAGTACCTGTTCGAACGCATCGACATCGTAAATGCCCTTGCCGATGAACGAGCCTTCGGCAAACAGGTCCTGGTATACGTCCGAGATGGTGCGCGTATACGGATCTATTCCGGGCTCGCTGCCGAACATCGCGGTATAGCGCGACTCGGCCCCGCGACTCATGCTACTGCCTATGCTGGGCTGCAGGATGCCGTAGCCTCGCTCTATCCGGCGTTCGCCGGCATCCAGGCGCGGACGATTGAGCGGATGCGACATCGAGCCGACGAATTTTCGTGCGGCGTCCCGTGGCAGCTGGGTATCGCTATCGAGCGTGATGACATAGCGGATGTTGCCGAGAATCTTGGTGTTGCCGCTGATCGCCTGGAAATCGTTTGCGCAAGCATCGACCGACGGATCTTGGCGCAACAGTCGATTCAGCGCAGCCAGCTTGCCGCGTTTGCGTTCGTGCCCCATCCAGCAGCGTTCACCCTCGTTCCAGCGCCGTGGCCGATGAAACAGGAAGAAGCGCTCGCCCTGTTCCGGGGCGTAGCGCGCATTCAATCGTTCGATCTGCCCGAGCGCGTGCGCCAGCACGGGGGCATCTTCTGGCATCACCTCCTGCGTGGCGTCCGGGAAGTCGGTGAGTAGCGCGAAGTGCAGGTGGTCATCCCGATTGGCCAGGAAACGTACCTCCAGCGCATCGCACAGCGCTTCGACCTCCGCCAGATTTCCGGTCATGCTGGGAATCACCACCAGCGTTCGGCAATCCGCAGGAATGCCATCGGACAAGTCCATTCGCGGCAGCGCGCGTGGTGGCACGATCAGCGTGGCTAGCCAGTTCACCAGCACGATGGCCAGTTCGCTGAAGGTGACAATCGCCAGTGCCCACGATAGCCACAACAACACGCCATCAAACCCGGCACGCTGTGCCGGCAGCAACAGCGCCGCACTGAACAGCACAGTACACACGGCAATCGGAAGCAGGTACCACGCCAGTGGCGTGCGCAGCGGCATACGCTTCATTTGTCGCGGCGTCTTCGGCGGCAGTGCCGATGCACCAATGTGCACGCGTGCCTGCGCAAGCCCTTCGTCGACCAGGTAGTAGCCAACGTGCGCACCTACCTCACCGGCATCGATCTGCTGCGCGAGCTCCAGCACCAACGCCGCCACCTTCACCTCGCCCAACGCGGAGCGGCGGGCGAGCCGCTCGATCACATGCCGATAGGCATCTCGGGTGGAAAAATCCATTCGCGCATAGATCCCGGCCGGATCCTGTCGCAGCAAGCGCTCCACCATGCTCATGGTTTCGACGAACTCACGCCAGTTCATCTGGTCCAGAAAGCGCAGGCTACCGATGCTGTTGCTGATGGACACCCGGTCGGCCGCCTGGCGCTGGCTTTCCGCCTGCACCAGTGCCTCGACGCTGTGCCCGGCTTCCGTCACCCATTGTTCGATCCAGGTAGTCGGCATCGACAACACCGTGCCACGTCCCTGCAATCCGCGTTTGAGCTCGGCCACGAACGCGCCCGACAGTGGCGGACTGGATCTCGCCATGTCGGCGACTACCAGCACCACTCCTTTCGGGCTGCTAGCAGCACTGCGATTGAGCCGGTTCGCCCAGTCGCCGGCCAGGCGATGATCCTCACCATCGCGAACCACCTGCATCGCCATGCGCCGCAGGTTATCGATCAATGCCAACCGCAGCATGATCGGAAACGCCCACAGCTCGCCCAACGTCAAGGGGGTGATCGTCTGGTAAGCGGCGATGAAGCGACTGAGCGCAACCGCATCGATGCGCCCGTCTCCGTGCGTGATGGCTTCCCTTGCCAGACCATAGACACGCGGCAACCCATCGGAGTGCCCGCCCTGTAGATGCGGGAGCTCGCGGCTGTAGCCATCGGGCAGATGCCGACGCGCCATCCGTATCTGCTCTTCCACCAGATAGAAATTATCCAGCAGCCATTCGCCTGCCGGGTTGATCCGCACCTCGTCTCGCAGCATCTGCATCAACACCGCGACCGCAGCGTTGAGCTCTCGCTCGTTGTCCTTCAATTGTTGCAGCAGCCCTGCCCCTGACGGCGCGCGGACAACACGATGCATCGCTGCCAGCGCACGCCCGTGCGCTTCCATCTGCTCGGCGCCGAACAACGCTGCACGCAAGGGCTCCTGATCGCCCGGATCGAGCGCATGCAGCCCGCGCTGCAGCCGCCATCGATGCAGTTGTCGCTTGAACCTTACGCTTACCGTCCTCCATTTGGGAGACATGACAAATCACCCATATGACCAAGGGGACACTTGCGACGATCATGCACTGCGGCTCCCCCGTACACGTGAAAGACTGTACACACGCAGAGGAAAAATCGCGCCCGTTGCAGGCGCCGCTGCATTCCACGGCTTCGGCATCGATGCATGCGGCGTGCATCAAAGGGAGAATCCAAATCTTCCATCACAGCAACTGGAAAGATCTTGTTCCGCGCTGCGCGATCGCCGCGGACCTGGTTTCCCTGACGAATCGTTTCAGCCACGCACGCGCCGCGCGAGTGACGCTAACGCATGCTGCCGTTGTCTTCCTGCAATTCCTTCTTGAACGGAATATCGGGCGGCGGCCGCGCCTGGGCCGGCTGATCATTCATGTTCGGATTGCCCAGACCACAGGCGCCGCCGAACTGCAGTAGCGACACCACGCAGGTGATCCGCGTGCTGGTGCCGGGGATCGGAATATCGATCTGCTGGATGCCGCGCCGCACCCACTCTTGCAATAGCGATTCGTTGGGTACCCAGTAACGATCAAGCGAGGTGGGACTGTAGTCGTAAGGCGGCCGCTTCAACCATGTACCGGACTGCGCAATGCGATCACGCGACCAGCTATCCGCTTCGCCCCCGGGAGCGCCACGCGGCACATCGCCATCGCCGCTGCCGCCCGGCACACGCGCACTGCCGTCGGCGTTGAACAATCCAGTACTGCCCGCCGCTGCCCCCCGCTCACCCGCCTGCGCACGCGCGGCCGCGTTCCAGTCATCGCCCCGACGCGGCGAATCCCATCCGCCACTGCGGTCTGCCGGCGTCATCCCGGTTCCCGAAGCGTTGCCGCGATTGCCGGCCGGCTGGGTGGCTGTCGGCGCCTTGGCATCAGCTCGCGGCGATGGATGACTGGCGGCGCTGGGCACCGCCGGAGCCGAAACACGCGCCTCGGCAACCTGCTCCGTTGCCTGAGCGGGTGCCGCAGCCAGTTGCGGCGAGG
>JAATFS010000150.1 GCA_015655035.1 Lysobacterales bacterium
ACCCGCCAATTCGCCGCCCAGCCACAGGTAGTCTTTCCAGCTGCCGTCCGGACCCTGCTCTGACAACAGCTGGTTCTGGCCGAGGTAGGTGTAGCGCGTCGCGTTGCCGGCCGCATGGGCGTATTTGCCTACCCGCTGGCCCAGTGCGTTGAGACGGTACGTCGTCTGTGATCCGTTCACCGTCGCCCTCGTCAACCGGTTGAATGGACTGTAGGCGTAGCTGCGTACATCGCCACTCGCGGTCTCGCTGATGCGGTTGCCTAGCGCGTCGTAGCCGTATTGCCGGTTCGCATCCCCCGCCTTGGTGCTGGTGTAGCCCAGCAGCCGGTTGCTGCTGGCATCAATGTCGTAGCTCCGCACCGCGCTACCCTCGTCGTACACCGTCCAATTCCCGGCGGGATCGTAGCTCATCTGGTGGGTGGCGCCGTTGCGTTGCAGCTGCGCAAGCCGGTTCAACGGGTCGTAGGCGATGTCCTGGGTCAGCGCCGTGTTCACCGCGTCGGCGATCCGGGTGATCTCATCGCTTGCGCTGTAGCCGTAATCGAGTTGCTGCACTACCGTGTCACCGGACTTGACCACAAAACCGCTCATCCGCAGGTCCTGATCGTAGCTGGCCTCCTTGATCATCCCGGTGCCATAGGTCGTCTTGAACGCAGTATCGCTCATAGCAACGTAATTGATCGTATCCACCAGGTGGATGACCGTACCGTTCCAGCTGGTGCTCAATGCGCTGAGGCGACCATCCGTATAGCCGTAGCCGACGGCCAGCCCGCTCGGGTAGGTGAGGCTGCTGATCCGGCCCAGCCCGTCGTAGGCGTAGCTGCTCTTCAGTTGCTTGTTGACCGCTGCGATCGTCACCGAGTCCAGGCGTTCGGCCAGCCAGCCCTGAGCGGTGTAGGCAAAGCTCACCGAGGTATACGGGCCGCTGGCCTTGCAAAGTTGTCCGTTGCCGTGGGCGCAGGTGTCGTAGACGAAGGTCTGCGCCTCCTGCCCGGCCGCGATGCGTGTCACGCGGCCCAGGCCATCGTAGCTGTAGGTCGTCACGGCTCCATTGGCCCGGGTCATCGTGGTGCGTTGGCCGACCCCGTCGTAGCTGAACGATGTGGTGCCGGTGTCCGGGCTGGCCTGCGTCCACAACTGGCCAAAGCCATCGTGATCGTAGCTTGTGGCGTTGCCGCGCGGGTCGGTGACCTTGGCGATGCGATCGCCCGCGTCGTAGGCAAAGGTGGTGACCTTGCCGGCGGGGTCGGTTACCTGGATCAGCCTGCCGCGTTCGTCATAGGCCATTGCGGTGCGCCGGCCCTGCGCGTCGGTCGAGGCGGTACGCCGCCCCTCCTGATCGTACTCGTAAAGGTACGCCTGGCCGTTGTTGCCGCGCTCGGCGATCACTCGTCCCAATTCGTCGTATTCGGTGGTGCTGCTGAACACCACCGCCGCGCCCAGCATCAGTTCCGTGATCATTGCGCTTCTCCCTGCAGCGTGGCGCCCTCATCCGTGGACACCGGTTGGTAGCAGCCGTCCTCGTTGCACCCCCCTACGCCTTCAACCATGATCGAGGCCGTAGCGGTCGCGCCCCACGTCGGGCCATCCGTCGCCATCTGTGCGGCCAAATGGTAGTAGTCGGTCTTGATCGGGCGCGGCGCCGTGAACTGCCAACTGAAGGCTGCGTCCTGTCCAGGCGCCACGGGCCCCGGCAGCGCAACAGTCGCGGTAAAGCTCGAAGGGCTGCTGCCATGCGCCAGGTAGGTGTTGCCAGTCCCCTCCGCGCCCCATACGACATTGCCCGTGTTGCGCAGGGTCACCGTCACCGTCGTGGTGTCACCACCCACCACGCCTTCAGTACCACTCCATCCCACCACTTCGGAGGCGCGGTCCATGCCGGGTACCGTGTGAGCTCCCGAGTTGGGCAGCTCCTGATCGGCAATGGCCGCACTGGGCGACTTGGCCAGCACATGGATCGCCTGGCCGCCGTACGCACTACGGCCGTCGAAGCCCAGCGGAATCTGGAAGGCGTGCGCGGTACTGCCTGATTCGCAGTGGTTGGCGACTGCGGCATCGGCTGGCTGGTCGGCACGTGCAGTGACCACGTGGGTTCCCGTGCCTGCCCCTCCTCCCGCGTAGACCTGCACCTCGATTCCGTCCGCTATGCCGACCGCGCACGCCCAGCCCTTCAGGATATAGTTCCAGTTCCCATCGTGGTCAACGCCCTGGACATCCCCCCTCACCGGCGCCACAGGGATGGTGTATTGGCCTGAACCACCAATCACAGGATTGCCGTTGTCCGCAGGCGATATCCCATGCACGTACAGCGGCTTGCCACCGTGTGCCTGCCGCCAGTCCACCGGTAGCGGCACGTGGAAACGGTACGCAGTGCCGGTGGATTGGCATTGCTGGGCAATCGTCGCTTCGCTGGCCTGATTGGCACTGGCCGCGCCCATTCCCGTGCCGCTGCCGGCAGCACCGCCGGCGTAAAGGTGCACATCGATCGAGCCGGGATAGCCGGTCGAACAGGCCCAGCCGTCGACGTACCAGTTCCAGGCGTCGTCGTGGCTCACACCATCGATGTTGCCAATCACTGTCGAAGCACCGGAATAAGCCGTATCCAGCACTTCGGTCTTCGTCACCAGCGAAGCGTTGTTGTACTCGTAGCGCTTGCGTTCGTACCCGCTACCGTTCGAGCGGGCCTGGTATTCCTCCTTCAAACGCCGTGCTGCGTCGTAAAGATAGTGGCGGGTCACTCCGTCGGGCCGGGTCACGCTGGCCACGTTGCCGGCGCCATCGTAGTTGGTCTTCGTCACCTGCCAGGCGTCGTTGACGTAGTGCCTTCGCTCGATTTCGCGACCCCGTGCATCGTAGCTGAGCTCGACTACGTCGCCGTTCGGGCCAGTGATCCTACCGGGCAACCCAAGTCCGTTGTAGTCCGCGTAGGTGGTCGCATGGCCCAGACCGTTGCGGCTGCTGAGCAGATCCCCTGCAGCCGAATATGTGTCAGTGATCGCATCGGCCGTACCAGGCAACGGGCCATCGACTACCACCTGAGTTACCAGGCCACTGGCCGCTTCGGTATAGGTGTAGGTCGTCTCGCGCGACCGCCCCGCACCCTGCGCGCTCAGATCCTCCACCGTCTGTTTCGCCAGCCGTCCATTGCCGGTGTACTCATAGCGAATCTCGCGATCGCCGGCCACGGTCTCCTTCAGCAGTCGGTTGTGGGTCGTGTCCCAAGCGTAAGTGGTAGTTCGCTCGGCGCCCGTGCCTTTGGCCTCCACTTTTTTCAGCAGATGGCCCTGTGCGTCGTAGTCGAAGTCGATCAGGTTGTTCGCGAAATCGCTGACCACGTCCTCGTAGCCGCTGGCGTCGTAGGTCTTTTCCTTGTAGCTGGCCGGGCAGTGCGGCGTTTCCTTGCCGCTGGTCTCGGTCAGCTTGTCATCCACGTAGAGGTAGGTCGTCTCACGGCCCAGTGGGCTGGTCTCAGTGACGGTGAGCTTCGATGGGACATCCTTGGTCTCGCTGGTCGCCGTGGCCGTGGCCTGGCCCGACATGAGGATGGGCCCCCCCAATGATTTCGGTTGGTAGCAGATTCTTCCACTACCGGACTTGTATTCGCAGTAGCCCCGAGGCTCGTCCTCATGGAAACCACCGGGGGGGACGGGAACCGGCGGCGGTGTCAACGCCTGTGTGGCCTGGATCACATAGCTGAATCCATATCGCTCCACCCCACCCGCGTGCTCTGTGGATGTTGCCCGACCTTCACTGTCATAGGCGAAGCTCGAATAGCGCACACCACTGAAGGACTTTCCGGTCAATGCGCCGGGAAAGCGTGCGTCCTCGAAGTGATAGCTGATCGTGGTTTCTGGCGCACCGGGAAGAACCGTGCTGGCCAGCCGCCCGTAGCTGCTTCCGTTGCCGAAAATGTTTGGCGTGTAGTTGTAGCTGTACACGTTGCCGGCAGGATCGGTGACTGTATTCACGACTCCGTCGGCCCACGTGAACTTCACCGTATGCCCTGAGCTGTGCGTCACCTGCTGCAAGGCTTTCCCCGAATAGGCGAAAGTCCAGCCCACCCCTTGTTCGTTGCGGCGCTCCAGGATGTAGCCTTCTGCGTCGTATTTCTCGGTGCCGTTGTCTTCGTTGTACAGCGTGAAGCTGCCATCGCCCTCCTTCACTACGTAGGCGATAGGTCCGGCCTTCTCCTCCAGGTAATGGCCGCTGGTCGCATCGAGCAGGAACTTGATGCGTCTGCCGTCCGGGCGCTGCGCCCATAGGGTCTTGCCATCACTGGACGGCACCAGCGTGTAGTCGAAATTGCTAAGCCAATAGCTGCCGAACAGCCCGCGCGCACTCCAAAAGGAGTTGTAGGTGCGCTGCAGGTAGAGCCCCATCTCGCCGCCTGAGGCGAAGTCCAGCTCCGGCTCGACCTTATTGCCAGTGGACAACACCACCGGGTTGCCCCGGGTTTCGCAGGATGACGCCTTGTCGAGCTTGTGGTCGGTTCGCTGTTCGGGAGCGCTCTCGGCCGGAATGCGGATGCCGCCACCACCGCCAATGCCCCCGCCTCCCCAACCGGGCGACGGTCCTGGCATGTAAATCGGCTGCCATGTGAAAGGCGGCCGGACCGTCATGCCCGGCAAGGTGGTAGCTCCACCTCCGTTTGAAGCATGTACCGTCATACCCGGCAAATCCGCCGTTTCGACGGCTAACCCGTTGCCCGCGCCGACGCAGCCGACCATCAGCAACGCGATCTTTGCAACCTTCCTTTCTTGTATAGCCATTCAGTTCACTCCCTTGATTGCCCGAGGCATCCGGGATCCCAAATTCCTGAGTCTTCCAGACCTTTCAGGCGGCACCGAGCAGTTACATTGAAGTCATACTAAATTCAGCCACCTTTCATTTTTGTTAATCACTGACAAATTTGCCGGAATCAGGGAAATTACAGCTGGAGGTATGTCGCAGTACCAGGACGTAACCTAGCCCGCCATCTTCGGATGCCACGCCAGCGCAGCTCGGTATTCCGGTGTCGCCTGCCATTCGTGCAGATGCCAGGCGCTGGCTTGGCCCAGCGCCGGGTCGCACCAGGCCAGGTGCAATGCATCATTGGCTTCGGCGAAGGCCAGCCGGTGCAGGCCGAACGAAATGCCGTGGCCATGGGCCTTCAATAGCGCTTCCTTGGCGCACCAGAGCCGGAAGAACATGAGTTCGAGCCGTTCGGGCGGCAACGCCTCCAGCCAGGCGATCTCGTCGGGGTGGAAGAACCGGCGCACGATCTCGCGCAGCCGTGGCCGGGGCCGGATCCGTTCCAGGTCCACGCCCAGCCGCATCCGCTCGCCCAGGCCCAGCAGCAGTTGCTCGCCGCTATGGCTCCATCCTGTGTCCCAATCCGCCAGCGGGGGTTGCAGCCACGGCCGGCCACGCGCATCGCGCGCCAATGGCAGGGCCGCAGCCGGCAAGCCCAGTGCCTGGCCCAGCAACACACGTGCCTGCGGCTCGCCACGCTGGCCCGGCACGTGCGGGCACAGCCACACCCGCACCGGTCCAAATTGCCACTGACCGTATTGTCCGCTCTCAATCACGCACGACCGCCCGGGTGAAGGCGATACACGGCCGCTTCACGATCGCACTGATTAACTGGAGCGGCTGCATCAGTCCCGATGCAGAACACATATACGAAGGAGATCCTGGCATGGGCATCATTATCTGGTTGATCGTAGGCGGCATCGTCGGCTGGCTGGCCAGCATCATCATGCGGCGCGACGCCCAGCAGGGGATCATCCTGAACATCGTCGTAGGCATCATTGGCGCGTTGCTGGCCGGCTGGTTGTTCGGCGGCGGCATCAACGAAGCCATCACTATCCGTACATTCCTGTTCTCGCTGGTCGGCGCGGTGATCCTGTTGGCGATCGTCAACCTGTTCACGCGCAAGAGCGTGCGCTGACGCCACGCGGAAGCGCCTGCGGTAATTCTGAAGCCCGGCTCCGGCCGGGCTTCTTCATGCCCGGTCCGCAGGGTGGTGGATGCCGTCGGCGACCGGGATCGCCAGTTCCAGTGCATACGGGTTCACCCCGTCCAGGCAGCCGACGTTGTAGCCGTACTGCTGCGGGTTGGAGCGCCGCTGGTGGTGCGTGTAGATGCCGCAATGGCCACAGAACCAATGCCGCGCGGTGAAGGTGTTGAACTGGTAGAGACGTAATGCCTGTTCTCCCTGCATCACCCGCAAGCCAGCCAGCGGCACCGAGGCGACGATCGCACCACGTCGCCGGCACAGCGAGCAATCACAGCGGCGCGGATCGACGATGCCGTCAGGCAACTGCAATTCCAATACCACCGCGCCGCAATGGCAGCGCGCACGATGTAGGAGCGCGATCGGTGTACCCGCCACGGAACGCACATTTGCCGACACAGCCGGTGCCTTCGTCGCGTTCATCCCTGCAACTGCACCCACGCCGGCGCATGGTCGCTAGGGCGCTCCCAGGTGCGTGGTTCGCGGTCGATGCCGGCGGCTATTGCGACGGGCTTCAGCGCCTCCGACACCAGAGTCAGGTCGATGCGCAGGCCCAGGTTGCGGCGAAAGCCGGCGGCGCGGTAGTCCCACCAGCTGAAGCTGCCGGCCTCGTCGTTGTGCAGCCGGAAGCCATCGTGCAGGCCCAGCGCCTC
>JAATFS010000017.1 GCA_015655035.1 Lysobacterales bacterium
CAGGCCGAGGCGTATCTGCGCGCACTGCGCCACTTCGACGTGGCGCCGCGCCATACGCTGTTCGTCGATGACTTGTTCGTCAATGTGCGCGGCGCCCGCGCGGCGGGCTTGCAGGCCGACACGGTGATCGACGCGGCATCACTACGGCGGGTGCTCAAGCGTTACCGGTTGGCGTGAGCACAATGCCGCGGCCGCGATCGGGCGAGCGCTGTCTCACGCACCGCCGCAGCGCGCCGTGCCTGCCCGCAAGGCCGGCATCTGCCACTGTGGGACACCTTCCCGCGCGTGCGGGAGAGGTACAGGCCCAGGAGGAACGGCCTTACTCTGCCAATGCCGAGCGCAGTTCATCCGCCAGCGCTTCCAATGCCTGACGCGGCGATGGCGCAGGAGCGCCCGCCGGATAGATCCGCAGCAGCCCGTCGCCGTGCTCACGCGGCTGGATGTGCAAATGGAAATGCGGCACTTCCTGGCCGCCGGCGGCGTAGTTGGACTGCCACAGATTCAGCCCGGCGGGCGACCAGCAGCGACGAATCGCAAGCGCCACCCGGTGCGCAACGCGCATCGCGTGGGCTGCGGCATGTTCGTCCAGGTCGCACAGCGTCTCGGCGTGCCGCCGTGGTATCACCAGCACATGCCCGGGCACCGCCTGGCGCAAGTCCAGGAAGGCCAGCACCTGCGAGTCCTGCCACACTATGCTGGCCGGAATACGGCCAGCGGCGATCTCGCAGAACGGGCAGGCGCCATGCATCAGCTGCGGCGGTGGGCCAGATAGCCGACCACGGCCTGGCGCAGCCGGGCCAAGCCGTCAGCCAATTCCGCATCGGTGATGTTGAGCGCCGGCACGAAGCGCAGCACGTCAGGACCGGCCTGCAACGCCAGCAGGCCATGTTCGGCCGCCACGTCCAGGATCGTGCCAGCGTGGCCGGCATGTTCCGGCGTCAGCACCGCGCCCAGCATCAGGCCGCGGCCACGGATCTGCGAGAACAGATGGAACTCGGCATTCAGCGCATCCAGCCCCGCCCGCAGCGCCGCCGCCTGCCGGGTGACGTTGCTGGTGATCTGCGGCGAGGTCAACTTGCGCAGCACCACCCGTGCCACCGCCGCCGCCAGCGGGTTGCCGCCGAAGGTGGTGCCGTGCGCGCCGTACTGCATGGTGTCGGCGACCTTGGGACCCGCCAACATCGCGCCGATCGGGAAACCGCCGCCCAGCGCCTTGGCCAGGGTCACGATGTCCGGCGTCACCTGGTCCTGCCAGTGCGCAAAAAGCGTTCCGGTACGGCCCAGGCCACACTGGATCTCGTCCAGCACCAGCAGCGCGCCGTGGTGGTCGCACAGTTCGCGCACGCGCTGCAGGAAGCCCGGCCGGGCCGGCACCACGCCGCCCTCGCCCTGCACCGGCTCCAGCATCACGGCGGCCACGTCGCCAGCGGCCATCGCGGCCTCCAGCCCGACCTCGTCGTTGAAGTCCACATAGCGGAACCCGCCGGGTAGCGGCTCGTAGCCTTCCTGGTACTTCGGCTGCGCGGTGGCGGTGACTGCCGCCAGGGTGCGGCCATGGAAACTGCCACGGAAGGTGACGATGACGCGCTGTTGCGGCGGCCGGCCCTGGCTGCTGGCCCACTTGCGCACCAGCTTGATCGCCGCTTCGTTGGCCTCGGTGCCCGAATTGCACAGGAACACCTTCTCGGCGAAGCGCGAGGCTTTCACCAGCTCCTCGGCCAGCCGCAGCGGCGGCTCGCTGTAGAAGATGTTGCTGGTATGCCACAACTTGCCCGCCTGCTCGGTCAGCGCGGCCAGCAGGTCCGGATCATTGTGGCCAAGGCCGTTCACCGCGATGCCGGCGGACAGGTCCAGGTACTCGCGGCCCTGGTCGTCCCACACGCGCGAGCCCTGGCCTCGCTCCAACACGACCTGGCGCGGGTGGTAGACCGGCAGGTAGTAGTGGGAAAGGGACAACGGGGAATCGGTCGCGGTGCTCATGGCGGTGGGATCGCTGGCAGGAAGCGGAAGGAACCTACATTCTCGCGCATTCGGACGCCTGCGGCACTGCCTCCGGAGTCGATTTGGCCACGCGCGACTCCCAGCGCGCGCCGATGCGGACTGAGCGCCCGATGTAACGCGCCCGCTCGAGGCGACAATGGCCGTGCGCTCAGTCCAGGAACAGGTCCGGCAGCAACGGCTGCGAAGGATCCACGGCGTAGCCGGACAGGTCGGTCACACCGGCACTGGCCAGTACGTCGTCGTCGAGCAGGAAGTTGCCGCTGAAGCCGGCTGCCGGCCGACTGAGGACGGCGTGGGCGGCATCGGCCAGGATCTCGGGCGTGCGGCAACCCGTGACCTCGACTCCGGGAATCATGTTGATCGCATCGGTGGCGATTATCGTGCGCGGCCACAGTGCATTGACCGCTACCCCTTGCGGCCCGAACTCCGCCGCCAGTCCCAGCGTCACGAAACTCATGCCCATCTTGGCCAGCGTGTAACCGGTATGCGGCGCCCACCATTTCGGGTCCAGCGACGGCGGCGGCGCCAGCGTGAGGATGTGCGGGTTGGGCGCGAGCAGCAGGTACGGCAGGCAGGCCTGTGCGCACAGGAAGCTGCCGCGCGCGTTGACTTGCTGCATCAGGTCGAAGCGCTTCATCGGCGTATCCAGCGTGCCGCGCAGCCAGATCGCACTGGCGTTGTTGACCAGGATGTCGATGCCGCCGAAGGTATCCACGGTCGCCGCCACCGCCGCGCGCACCTGGTCTTCTTCGCGGATATCGCACTGCAATGCCAGGCCATTGCCACCGGCCGCGTTCACTGCGGCCGCTGCGCTGTGTATGGTGCCCGGCAGCTTGGGATTGGCCACCGCCGACTTTGCGGCAATCGCGACGTTGGCGCCATCGCGCGCAGCGCGCAGCGCGATCGCCAGGCCAATGCCGCGCGAGGCGCCGGTGATGAAGAGAGTCTTGCCTGCGAGCGTGGTCATCGATGTATCCGCCAGTCGTGAGGGTTCGGGAAGGGGCGCGAGTTTCCCCGGCCTATCGAGGCCCGCCCCGCGTCGCTGAATGATACTGATACAGGGAATCCGTCAGCGGGCGTCGCACCACGGGTCCCAGCGAAGATTCCCCCGTTGTGCTTCATGGCTTGGGCCCCTGCCCTTCATTGTCTTCCCAGTGCAGGATGCGGCGGGTGACGACGCGATACACCGGCTTGCCGGTGGCGAACCACAGCTCGCGTACCCACGAGTGCCGCTTCAGCAGGCGCTTTTCCACCGGCGTCAGCGCTTCCCGGCAGTACATCCGCTTGTGCTTGAGCAGATGGCGCAGATCCTCGCGCGCGAGCAGCCGCATCCAGCGCGAGCGCGGATCGCCGCGCACCGCCAGCTGGAAATCGATCAAACCCGGGCTACCGTCCTCGCGCACCAGCCAGTTGGCCTCCTTGGCCAAGTCGTTGTGGGCAATGCCATGGCGATGGATGCGCTGCAACAACCGCCGCGCCGCACAGAAGTACGCCAGGTCGCCACGCGGCGGCCGCTGGTACATTGCCGCGCCGTCCATGAAGCTGCGATCCAGCCAGATGCCATCCCAACGCAGCAGGCGTGGCGTTGCCGGCATGCCATCGAGCCGGCGCAGCGCCAGCGCCTCGCGCCGTGCCAGCCACCAGGCCAGGCCGCGCAGCCACCACGGCGAGGCCGTCAGGTCGCGGCGCACGAACTGTACTTCGCCCTCGCGCACCAGCAGGATGCGGCCGAAGCTATCGGCCTTGAGCGACTGGACAATGGTTTGCGAGGGGGGCATGGCGCATTGTAAGCGCCAATGTCGGCGCGACCGCATGCCGCAGGTATGCTTGCCCGATGCCCGATACGTTTCGTCCGCCGCGTGCGGCTCCCCTCATCGCCTGCGCCCCCGTCCCGTCCGACTTCGGTGGCGTGCTGCGCGACACGGCGGGCGGATCGCTCCCCGCCCCGGCCAGCCGCTGCATCCACGGTGGCCGCAGGCGTTCCGGATGCGCCGTACCACGGTCGGCGCGCGCGCATTAGGTGACTGCGGCTGCATGAACATCCCACCCCTCATCGGCGGTCATGCCTGGGCACGAGGCTGCCTGGCCCCAAGCGGCCACCTATAATCGGCCGATGAACTCCTGGATCGACGCCACGCTGGAGTGGATCGCAACCCACCCCGCGCTGGCGGGCGTGGTGATCTTCGCCATCGCCTTCAGTGATGCGGTCATCGTTCTCGGCGCGATCGTGCCCGCGCTGCCGCTGCTGTTCGCGGTCGGCGTGCTGATCGGCCTGGGCCAGCTCTCTGGCCCGTACGCGGTGACCTGCGCCGCGCTGGGCGCCTTCATCGGCGACGCGCTGAGTTTCTGGATCGGGCGGCGCTGGGGCCATCGGCTGCGCGGTTTCTGGCCCTTCCGTAGTTATCCGCAATTGCTCGACCGGGGCGAAGTGATGTTCCGCCGCAATGCCATCAAGAGCATCCTGGTGGCGCGCTACGTTGGCGCGATCCGTCCGTTCGTGCCGGCCATCGCCGGCATGCTCGACATGCCGTTCCGCCGCTACCTGACCGCCAGCGGACTGGCCTGCATCTCGTGGGCATTGCTGTTTCTGATACCCGGCTGGGTGCTGGGCCAGGCCTACGATGCGGTGGCCGCGGTCGCCGGCCGGCTGTTCGTGGTGATCGCACTGATGGCGACGGTGCTGGGTCTGGTCTGGGCAATCGTGCTGTACGTGTATCGCTGGTCGGCGATGCATCTGGATGCGCTGTTGACCCGCCTGCTGGCCTGGTCGCGTCGCCATCCGGTACTCGGCAACTGGTCGCTCAGCGTTTTCGACCCCCGACGCCGCGAGTCGGTGCCGCTGGCAGTGATGGCAGTGATGCTGCTCTTGCTAGGTTGGGGCTGGTTCGCCCTGCTGATGGTGGTGCTGGCGCACGGCAAGCCGCTGAGCGTGGACCTGGCGGTGCACGACCTGATGCTGGCGTTGCGCAATCCGCTGGCCGACTACCCGATGGCGGCACTGGCATCGCTCGGCGACTGGCAGGTGCTGTTGCCGGCGATCGTCGCGGCGATGGGGTATCTGACCTGGCGCCGGCGCTGGATGGCGGTGGTGCACTGGCTGCTGGCGCTGGCCTTCGGCCTGGCCCTGACCAAGCTGCTGGGGGCCACCGTGCACGTGGTGCGCCCGCCCGCCGCCAGCAGCGGCTTCGGCTTTCCGTCGGTGGCGGTGACGATGGCCACCATCACCTTCGGCTTCTTTGCCGTGCTGATCGCGCGCGAGCTGCCTGGGCGCAGCCGGGTGTGGCCCTACGTGGTGTGCGGGGCGATCGCCTCGCTGATTGGCTTTGCCCGGCTCTACCTGGGCGCGCACTGGCTGAGCGACGTGATCGGCGGCATGTTGTTCGGCATTTTCTGGCTGCTGGTGCTGGGCATCGCCTACCGCCGCCGCTTCAACCGCTCGTTCTGGGTCAAGCCGGTGTCATGGCTGTTCTACGGGACGTTCCTGGCCAGCGCGGTCCTGCTCGCTCCGCGCCACCTGGAACAAAAACTGGTCAAGTTCGAACCGCCGCCGCCCACACTCTCCGATCTTTCCACCGCCCGTTGGTGGACCGAGCAGTGGCGGACGCTGCCGGTACGCCGCAACGAGTTCGACGACGACCAGCGCTGGCCGCTGGACGTGCAGTTGGCCGGTCCGCTGGCGCCGCTGCAGCGCCAGCTGGAGATGCAGGGATGGCGAGCGCAGCCGCAGGCCGGTTGGCAACAGGCGCTGCAACTGCTCGACGTCACCGCCCGGCCGGAGGAAGTGGCGGTACTGCCGGCCACGCTGGATACCCGGGTCGAATCCCTGCTGATGGTGCGCGCCGGTGCGCGTGCGGACGAACGGCACGTGCTGCGGCTGTGGCCGGCACCGGCCCAGCTACAGCCGGGTAACCGCCCCTTGTGGCTGGGCAGTACCCAGACCCTGCGCTACAGCCGCCACTTCAGCCTGGTCGGGTTATGGCATCCGCTGCGCGGCGTGGATCCCGCGCTGACGGCGGTACGCGAATCGCTGGGGGCGCTGCCGCACCGGGTCGAACGCCGTCCCGGTGCGGAAGTGCCGGTGCTGCTGATCGATAGTGGCGAAGGCGTACCAGCAACCAGGAAGTCCGTTGAATCGACCTGTTCGAGCACCTTGAACGGCATGCCCGTGAACGCCAACGCTACGTCAGGGCATCCACGCCAGTAGTTGATCCAACCGCTGGTGCGGATCGTCCTGCTGCAATAGCGACAGGCGCTGGCGCTCGGTGAGTGGCAGCAATTCGGCCAGGCGCCAGCCCACCCAGGCGGCCTGGTCCAGCAACATCGGGCCGGCCGAAGCGAATTCGCCGCCGGCCTGCTCCAGCATCCGTTCCAGTAGCGTGGTCAGCAGTCCGTGCTCGGGACGCAGTTCATCGTCGTTGTCCGGTTCGCGCCAGGTCACCTCGCCCACGACCAGGCCGTTGTCGCGGATGCGCGTCTGTTCGACGTGGAAGCGACGCATACCGCGCAGCCGCAGCACCAGCACGCCGTCCGCGCCGACATCGAAATCCTCGATCCGCACGCTGGTGCCATAGGCCGCCGGTGTCGCCGGCGCTCCCACCTCGCCGCCCTCCAGGATCAGGCATACGCCGAAGCTGCCGCCGTTGCGCCCGCATTCGCCCACCAGGTCCAGATAGCGCCGTTCGAACACGCGCAAACCGATCGCCGCACCGGGCAGCAGCACGCAGTGCAACGGAAACAGTGGCAACGCGGTGGCGCTGTCTGTGCCCACCATCAGGACAACTGCTCCAGGAATCGCCGCGGCGCGCCGTCGAACCCGCCATTGGACATGAACACGACATGGTCGCCGGCCTGCACGACCTGGCCCAGCGTCGCCAGCAGCGCATCGACGTCGTGGACGACGTGCGCCTGCCCCTGCACCTGCGCGATGATCCTGCCCGCATCCCAGGCCAGTTCCGGGCGATGCAGGAACACCACCACATCGGCGGCCTGCAGCGACGGCGCCAAGGCATCGGCATGCGCGCCCAGCCGCATCGAGTTGCTGCGCGGCTCCATCGCGACCACCACGCGCGAGTGCCCGACCCGTGCGCGCAGGCCTTCCAGCGTGGTAAGGATCGCAGTGGGATGATGGGCGAAATCGTCGTAGACGGTGATCCCGCTCGCCTGCCCCAACCGTTCCAGGCGACGCTTGACGCTGTGAAATTGCGCCAGCGCCGGTATCACCGTGGCCGGATCCACGCCTACCGCATGCGCCGCCGCGAGTGCGGCCAAGGCATTGAGCACGTTGTGCCGGCCCAGCAGCGACCAGTTCACCTCCCCGATTTCCCGCCCCTGCCGCAGCACCGCAAACCGGCTGCCATCGGCCAGCAGCAGGCGCGCGCTCCATTCCAGCGCCGGATCGAAACCGAAACGCTCCACCGGCGTCCAGCATCCCATCGCCAGCACCTCGGCCAAGCGTGCGTCTTCGCCATTGACGATCAGCCGGCCATGTCCCGGCACGGTCCGCACCAGGTGATGGAACTGGCGCTGGATCGCCGCTACGTCGGGAAAGATGTCGGCATGGTCGTATTCGAGGTTGTTGAGGATCGCCACTCGCGGCCGGTAGTGCACGAACTTGCTGCGCTTGTCGAAGAACGCGGTGTCGTACTCATCGGCTTCCACGACGAACAAGGGCCGGCCCGCTGCGCCCGGCGCATCATTTCCCGCTTGCGGCACGCCCGCACCCAGCCGCGCCGAGACCCCGAAATCCTCGGCCACGCCGCCGATCAAGAAGCCTGGCGAACGGCCGGCGGCTTCCAGCAACCAGCTGAGAATGGTGGTGGTGGTGGTTTTGCCATGGGTTCCGGCCACCGCCAGGGTGTCGCGCCCGGGCAGCACCTGCTCGGCCAACCATTGCGCCCCGGAGGTGTAGGAGCGGCCACTGTCCAGCACCGCTTCCACCGCGGCGTTGCCGCGTGAGAGCGCATTGCCGATGACTACCTGCTCGCAGTCGCCCGCGATGTTGTTCGGCGCGTAGCCTTGTGCCAATGCGATCCCCAGCGTTTCCAACTGGGTCGACATCGGCGGATAGATGGCCTGGTCGCTGCCTTCGACCTCATGGCCCAGTTCGCGCGCCAGGGCGGCCACGCCGCCCATGAAAGTCCCGGCAATGCCGAGGATATGGATTTTGCTCATGGGGGGATTGTCGCCCATCCCTGGGGATCAGGTAAAAACACCGATCTCATCCCACACGAAAAAACCCCGGTATCGCGGACGATACCGGGGTCTTCAAAATTCGTATCTCAGCCGGGAACGCGCCGGACGGCCTGGCCGCCCGGCGCTATCGGCCTCAGCGTCCGAGCGCCTTGGTGATGCGCTCGAGCACTTCGTCCAGCGAACCGACGCCGTCAACGCGCGCCAGGATGCCGCGCTGCTCGTAGAAGCCGATCACCGGGGCAGTGGAATCGTTGTAGACCTGCAAGCGCTTGCGCACCGATTCCGGGTTGTCGTCCTCGCGGCCTTCGGCCTTGGCACGCCCGGCGATACGCTCGACCAGCAGCTCGGTGGCGACATCCAGCTGCACCACGCCGTCCAGCGGCTGGCCGATCTTGGCCAGCAGGCTGTCCAATGCACCGGCCTGGGCCAGATTGCGCGGATAGCCGTCGAGGATGAAGCCTTTGGCCACGTCCGGCTGGCCGAGCCGCGACTCCAGCATGCCCAGCAGGATCTGGTCGGACACCAGATCGCCACGCGCCATCACTTCCTTGGCTTGCAGCCCCAGCGCCGTACCCGCCGCCACTTCGGCGCGCAACAGGTCGCCGGTGGAAATGTGCGGGATCTCGAACGCGTCCTTGAGCCGCGCTGCCTGTGTGCCCTTGCCCGAGCCGGGCGGTCCCAACAGAACCAATCGCATCAGTTGACTCCACTATGTGTAAAACCGTGAGCGGCCGGCGGCGTTAGACTCCAGGGAATCGCCAGCGCTGCGCCACTAGGTCACGCAGCTTACCGCATCCTGGCGATATCCCGGAAATCAAGGAGTCCGTCCCGATGGCCCAAGGCACCCTGCTCTACGCTCAGTCCGGCGGCGTCACCGCAGTCATCAACGCCACCGCCGCCGCCGTGATCGGCGAGGCGCGGGCGCGAAAGGTCAAGGTCCTGGCCGCACGCAACGGCATCCTCGGTGCACTGCGCGAAGAACTGATCGATACGTCCCGTGAGTCGGCCGCGAGCATCCGTGCGCTGGCCCATACGCCGGGTGGCGCGTTCGGCTCGTGCCGCTACAAGCTCAAGTCGGTGGACGCCGATCGCGCGAAATATGCGCGATTGCTGGAGGTATTCAAGGCGCACGACGTGCGCTGGTTCCTTTACAACGGCGGCAACGATTCCGCCGATACCGCCTGGAAGGTGTCCCAGCTGGCCCAGGCCTTCGGCTACCCGCTGCATTGCATCGGCGTGCCCAAGACCATCGACAACGACCTGGTGATGACCGATGCCTGTCCCGGCTTCGGCTCGGCCGCCAAGTACACCGCCACCTCGGTACGAGAAGCTGCCTTGGACGTCGCCGCGATGGCCGAGACCTCGACCAAGGTATTCATCTACGAAGCGATGGGCCGCCACGCCGGCTGGCTGGCCGCGGCCGCCGGGCTGGCCGGGCAGTCGCCCGACGACGCACCTCAGATCCTGCTGCTGCCGGAACGCGCCTACTACGAGGCCGCGTTCCTGGCCAAAGTGCGGCAGGTCGTGGAGAAAGTCGGCTGGTGCGTGGTGGTCGCCAGCGAAGGCATCCATACCGCCGACGGCCGCTTCGTTGCCGATGCCGGCGGCAGCGCCGACTCGTTCGGGCACACCCAGCTCGGCGGCGTGGCCTCGTACCTGGCCCACCGGGTCAAGCAGGAACTCGGCTTCAAGGTGCACTGGACCCTGCCCGACTATTTGCAGCGATCGGCCCGCCATCTAGCGTCCAAGACCGATTGGGACCAAGCACAAGCCGTGGGCAAGGCCGCAGTGCAATACGCACTGCAAGGCATGAACGCAGTGATGCCGGTGATCGTGCGCAGCAGCGACGCCCCCTATCGCTGGCGGATCGAGCCTGCGCCGTTGAGCAAGATCGCCAACCACGAAAAGAAGATGCCGGCCAGCTTCCTGCGCAGGGACGGCTTCGGCATCACCAAACGCGCCCGCCGCTACCTGGCCCCCCTGATCAAAGGCGAAGCACCCCTTCCCTACGGAAACGACGGCCTACCGAAATACGTAACCCTGAAGAACGTCCCGGTAGCGAAGAAATTACCAGCCTGGGAAGAATGAAACCGATAGCCCCCGCCACGTACCCCACCGTTCAATAGCCCCCAACGCCGGCCACCAACACCCCCTGATGTTGCTGTTGCCCAGATTTTGATCTTGAGCTAGCTCGCCCTCAAAGCGAGCCAGGCACCGCAGCTGGAGGTGGCCGAAGAGGCGCCCTGTTTGAGCGCGGCGAGTTTGGGCACGGTCCCGGAAAAGGGGATAAATGCCGCCTCCGCCGAGGAGCGCAGGGGGCCGGCGCGGTTTTATCGCACCGGCTCGCGTCGGGCGAAGGCGCTTTTGGTTAATTTTGGCAAGACAAAAGTGACTCGCGCCCGCAGGATGCGAAAGCTCTTGATCTTGATCTTGAAGGGCGACAGAAGCCGCCCCAGCGCCTAGCGGCAAGCCTTCCCTTCCACCTGCATCTGCGCCGCATACATCGGCACCTGCGCAATCTTGCCTGCGGCCGCCTGCTGCTTCGCGTCCTCCAGATAGATCCGCGACTGCCCCTGCCCGTCCAACTGAGGCTTCGCATCCACCGGCTTGCGCCACACCCGAACCACCGCCTGCTGCGCCGGACACGCCGCACTTGGCACGCGGATCACATCGTTGAACTTCCAGCCAGCGGCCTCACTGGGATTGGCCTTGGCGAAATCGACGAAACGCGCACGCGGCTGACAGTTGGGGCTACTGCGGACCACGGCGAACTTGTACGGCTGCGCCGCATCGCCGGTGAACACACCTTCCAACCGTGCGCAGGCCTCGGGAATCTGCCGCAGCGTATGTGCCGCACCCACCGCCTGCGCGCTGCCGGCGGCGCGTTGCAACTCAGGCACCGGTTCAGCGGCGATCGCCGCGC
>JAATFS010000003.1 GCA_015655035.1 Lysobacterales bacterium
AAGGCGGCCTCAAAGGCCTGCTAAGAATCGCCTTCCCCTTCATTCCCGCCTAACCCACCGCAACCATCGCGCCGTTGCCGTTGCCGTTGCTCAGATCCTGATCTACCTCGCCCTCAAAGCGAGCCGAGCACCGCAGGCAAGGACGGCCGAAGAGGCGCCCTGTCCGAGCGTGGCGAGTTTGGGCGCCGTCCCGGGAAAGCGGATAAACACGGATAAACACCGCCCTTGGCGAGGAGCGCAGGAGACCATTGCGGCTTCATCGCACCGGCTCGCGTCGGGCGAAGGCGCTTTTGGTTACTTTTTGCAAGACAAAAGTGACTCGCGCCGACAGGCGCGAAAGCCCTTGATCTCGGTCCTGCCGTAGCTCTTGCAAACTGCATATCGCCTATCGCAACCACCTAAACCCCAGCCGCCCGCTTCCACAACAAATCCACCAACGGCGGCACACAACCCACCTTACCCAGCACAGCCCCCCGCAACAACGTCAGATGCATCTCGTCGTTGGAAAACACCTTGTTGATCGTGTCGAACCCGTAAGCCGCCAGCGTATTCTCACTGAGCCGCTGCCGCCCCCAGCGTTGCAAACGATGCGGCGCAGCCCAGTCCGCACGGCGCGACACCGCGCCCCGCACCAACTCGCGCAGCGCAGCCACATCGCGCAGGCCCAGATTCACCCCCTGCCCCGCCAACGGATGCACCACATGCGCCGCATCCCCCAGCGCCAGCACCCGTCCCCGTACATACTCGCCCACCAACTGGCGCCGTAGCGGGAACGCCGCCCGCGCCGACACCCCGCGCACCTCGCCCAAGCGCGCCGCAAACGCGGTAGTGAGCGTGCGCGCGAACGTCGCATCATCCAGCGCCAGCACGCGGTTGGCCTCTGCGTCCGGCAATGTCCAGACGATCGAGCTGCGGCCACCGGCGAACGGCAGGAACGCCAGCGGCCCGGTCGTCAGGAAACGCTGCCACGCAATCGCCTGGTGCGGCAGCTCGGTCTCGACAAACGCCACCACCCCGCGCTGGCCGTAGTCGTGCCGCGACACCGGCAAACCGACTAGGCTGCGCAGCGTCGATTCAGCGCCATCGGCGGCGATCGCGGTCGCCGCATCGATGCGCGTGCCATCGTCCAGCCGCACGCGTACGCCATGCGCATCCTGCTCGACCGCCTCGACCCGCGCCGGACAGTGCACGCGCACGCCGGCCGCCGGCAGCGCGGCCCACAGCCGATCCACCAGCAGGTCGTTCTCCACGATCCAGCCCAGTTGCTCGCGGCCGAGCGCATCGGCATCGAAATCCAGCTCGCCACCGCCAGCCGCGTCCCACACCCGCATGCGCCGATACGGCTGCGCACGCGCGGCAAGGACTGATCCCCATACACCCAGCGTCGCCAGCAGCGCGGCATTGTCCGGCGCGAACGCGTACACCCGCAGATCGGGACGATCGGCCTGCCAGCGCGGTGGCTCGCGGCCTTCGACCAGCACCACCTGCAAGCCGGCATCGGCCAGCACCAGCGCGCAGGCGGCCCCGACCACGCCACCGCCGACCACTACCGCATCGTTATCGCCACGCCGGCTCATGACGCGCTCCGGCACAGCTGGGGCACGTCGCCGCGAAAGCCCATCGCGCCGCCCACCAGCAAGGATTGCAGCGATCCGGTCTGCGCAGCGGCGAGCAGCCCCAGGCTGCGCAGCGGGCGCAGCAGCGGCGCGGGATTGCCGGTCAGCCGCGCCAGGCCGCTGGAGAATTCGATGGTCTGCTCTCGATCAGGCTGGCGACGCGCCACGTACGCGCCCAGCAACGCCGCCGCACCGGCGTCGTCGCGGCCGTGTTCGATCAATTCGGCCAGCGTCAACGCATCGCGCAGGCCCAGGTTGAATCCCTGCGCGCCCACCGGGTGGATGGTCTGCGCGGCATTGCCGAGCAGGACCACGCGTTCGGCGCTGAGCGCGCGCGCCAGTACCTGCACCAGCGGATAGGCGCTGCGCTCGCCACTGCCGAGCAAGCGCCCGGCACGCCAGCCAATCGCGCGCTGCAAGCGCTGCAACCACGCTGATTCGTCGAGGGCGGCGACCGCGTCGGCGTCGGCCCGGGCGACCCCGTGGATGGCGCCGTAATGGCGGTCGCCACGCGGCAGCAACGCGGTCGGTCCATGTTCGCCGAAACGCTCCCAGGCATTGCCATCGGGCTGGCGCGCGGCGCGCACCCGGGCCACGAACAGCGTCTGCAGATAATCGTGTTCGTCGGTATCGATATGCAGCGACTCACGCACCGCACTGCGGGTGCCGTCGGCGGCGACCAGCAATCGCGCCCGCAGCGGCCGCTCGCCGTCGGCATCGGCGATACGGATCTGGCGGTAGCCCTCTTCGATCGCGCCAAGGCCGATGAAGCGAGCCGGCCGGTAGCGTCGAAGATGCGCCAGCTCGCCGAGCCGCTGTTCCAATGCCTCGCCGAAGTCGCGCGCTACGACGACTTGCCCGAACGCCTCGCGGCCGTAGTCGGCGGCATCCATCTGTACCCGGCCGAAATCGCCGTCGCGGCTGACGTGGATGCGCCGGATCGGGCCAGTGGCCCCGCGCAGTTTGGCCATCACCCCGAGCGCGGTCAGCGCATTGACGGTGGCGGCGGCAAAGCTGAGGTTGCGCTGGTCGAACACCTTCGGCAGCGCGCCGGACGGCGTGGCCTCGACCAGACCGACATCCACGCCGATCCGGTCCAGCGCGATCGCCAGGCTGGCGCCGACCAGGCCGCCGCCGACGATCAATACGTCATGTGTCTGCATCATCCCGCCATGATAAGCGCTCCGCCCGGAGTGCCGCGCAACGGCGGCCCGTGGACGCTGCGGTATGCTTCCGCTCTACTCGCCCGATACCGTCTCCATGAACCGGTCTGCTACCGCGCCGCCGCCCGCCCCTCTCGCCGCTGGCCCCCTGGTCCTGGCCGGACTGATCCTGCTGGCGGCGCTGACCCGCCTGCTGCCGCACCCACCGAATTTCTCGCCGGTGACGGCGATAGCGCTGTTCGGCGGCGCCCATTTCGCATCGCGCCGCTGGGCCCTGCTGGTGCCGCTGGCCGGCCTGCTGCTGTCGGACGTCGTGCTTGGCCTGGCCAACGGCGCCAGCTACCTGGACTATCTGGCCAACCCGGCCTACCGACCCACGCTGCTGGCGGTGTACCTGGCCGTCGTGCTGTCCACGCTGCTGGGCTTCGGCCTGCGTGGACGCACCAGCGCAAGCCGGATACTGGGCTACTCGCTGGCCGGCTCGTTGCTGTTCTTCCTGCTCAGCAATCTCGCCACCTGGCTGACCGCGTTCACGATCCCGGGCTATCCAGCGTGCAGCACCGGGCTGCTGCCGTGCTACGTGGCCGCGCTGCCGTTCTTCAAGTGGACCCTGCTCGGCACCCTGTTCTACGCAGCGCTGCTGTTCGGTGGCTTCGCGCTATTGCGTGAACGCCTGCCGGCGCTGCGCTTGCGCACGGTCTAGCGGCGCATGGGCCATCGCCTGTCCCGGATCTATACGCGTACCGGCGACGACGGCAGTACCGGCCTGGGCGATGGCAGCCGTACCGGCAAGGACGCGCTGCGCGTCAACGCCTACGGCACGCTGGACGAGGCCAACTCGGCGATCGGCGTACTGCTGGCCGCGCCCGGGATCACGGCGCCGATCCGCGAGCTGCTGACCACCGTGCAACACCAACTGTTCGATCTGGGCGGCGAGCTCTGCATCCCCGGCCATGCCGCGATCGACGCCCAAGCCATCGGCGCGCTGGAGCAGCACCTGGATGCCTTCAACTCCGCGTTGCCGCCGCTGCAGGAGTTCATCCTGCCGGCCGGGGGCGAAGCGGCGGCGCGCTGCCACCTTGCGCGCACCATCGTGCGCCGTGCCGAGCGCGAGACCGTGGCGCTGTCTCGCCAGGAAGCGGTGCGCGCGGAGGCCATCGGCTATCTCAACCGGCTGTCGGACCTGCTGTTCGTGCTGGCACGCGTGCTCGCCCGCGCCGACGGCCACGGCGAAGTGCTGTGGCGCAACCCGCGCCAGCGCTGACCGGGTTACGGCTCGCGGCGAACACGTTAGATTGGCGACATGCTGGTATTCACCCACCCCGCCTGCCTCGGTCACGACCCGGGCCCCGACCATCCCGAACGCCCGGCCCGCTTGCAGGCCGTGACCTCCGCCCTACGCGAGGCCTTCGACGACCTGGATTGGCGCGAGGCGCCCAGCGCCAAGCTCGGTGACCTGTGCCGGGTCCACGACCGTGAACAAGTGGATCTGGTGCTGCAAACGCAGGTCGAAGCCCATCGCATGCTGGACGTGGACAC
>JAATFS010000378.1 GCA_015655035.1 Lysobacterales bacterium
CGCGGTGAACTCGTTGTCGGCCTTGTCGAAGGCTTCGTCCAGCACCACCGCGCAGTAACGCGGCAGTTCGCCGTCCTCGCCACCGAGCTGGTAGCGCAGCGCCGCCGCCAGACAGGTGGTGGCCAGTTTCTGGCGCTGGCCGCCGGACTTGCCAGCGCCGCTGCGGTAGATCTCGACCTGGGCACGACTGTGCGCGTCCAGCTCGACGCCGATGAACTCGACATGCAGGCGCACGTCCAGTACTTGTTCGCGCCAGCGCCGCGCATCCGATTCCTGCGCGCCGAGACGGGTCACCAGGTCGCGCAGCGTGGCGAACTGGGCCTCGGCCAGTGCGCGGTCCTCGGTCTGCTGGTGGCTGAGTACGGCACGCAGCTGCTGCTGGAATTCCTGCACCTCCACCAGGCGACGGTCGCCGACCTCGATGGCCAGGATCGTGCCGCGATTGAACGGCACTTGCTCCAGGCTGGCATTGACCTCGTCCATGCGCTGCTTGATGCCCTTGTGGGCCTCGGCGGTATGGCGCTGCAACGCCAGCAGGTTGTTCTTGCTCTGGGTCTGCAACAGCTCGAAGAAACGGCCCTCGTGACGCGGCAGGCCATCGCTTTCCAGGCGCTCCAGCCGCGCCAGGAAATCGGCGGCGCTGGCAAGGCTGACGGTGAAATCGCCACTGTCCTCCGGCCACTGTTGGCAGTAACGGCGGAAGCAGTCCAGCAACTGCGCGCTGATGCGGCTGTCGCGGCCCTGGCTCTCGGCCAGTTGCTCGGCCAGGCCACGCTCGATCGTGCGGAAATGCGCTTCCAGGTTGTCCAGGCTCAGGGCCGGCAATACCGCCAGGCGCTGTTGCAGGCCTTCGCTTTGCAGCGGGGTGATCGCGCTGCCGGTACCGCGGCCACGGCTGGATTCGAGTTGCTGCTCCAGGCGTACCCGCTCACGCGCCAGCTGGGCGCGTTCCAGGCGCACGTCCTCATAGGTGCGCCGCGCCTGATCGCGATGCGTGCGGGCGGTCTCGATCGCCTGGCCGAGCGCACGCAGGCCAGCATCGCCTTCGCGCAATTGCTTGAGCTGCTCGTCGATGTCGCCCAGGCGCTGCAACTGCGGCACCACGTCGATCTCGTCCCATTCGCGACTGGCCAGCGCGTGCGCGGCCAATTGCCGTTCCTGGCTCTGTTCGCGCTGGCGGCGCAGCGTGGCGACATCGGCCTCGCAGGTGGCGATGCGCTGGGCCAACGCCTGGCCTTCGCGCTCGTACAGTTTGAGCTTGTCGCGATTGTCGTAGCCGAGCATCCAGCGCTTGCGGTCGTTGATCGCGTGGCGGTCGTCCTTTTCGTAGCGATCGCCTGGATGCTTGATCTGGCCTTCGCGGGTGATGGCGCGTTCGGCGTTGCGCAGCGCGGCGGCGTTGTCTACGCAGTCGTAGTCGAAACGGCGTTGTAATTCATTGCGCAGCCAGTCGGCGAAAGCGTGCTCGCGGAACTGCAACTTGCCCGGCAACGAATCCGGATCGGGCTTGCGCGGCTGCAATGCGTCGTTGCGGCGCACCCGGAAATACACCAAGCGGATGCCGAGGTGGGTGCGGTTGACCCATTCGCCGACCTGGGCGTGATGGCGTTCGTCCACCAGCAGCGACTGTGCGAAACCACCGAGCACGCGCTCGATCGCGCCGCGCCAGCCGATCTGGTCGTCGCGCACCTGCACCAACTCGCCGACGAACGGCAGCGCCGATTCGGCGATGCCGGTCTCCGCCGACAACCGCGCGCGCACCTGCTGCATTGGTGCCGGAATGCTGGAAGGCGCCTTCTTCAGTGCTTCGATCTCGGCACGGATGCCGGCGAAGCGGCGTTCGTCCTCGCGGCGTTCGGCCATGCGCTCGGCAATGGCCTCGTCGACCGACATCGCATTGGCAGCGCCCGCTTCGAGCAGGCCGCGTGCGTGTGCCACCTGCTCGGAGAAGCCAGCGGCGGTGGACGCCAGCACGGTGCCAAGCTGGCGGCAGGCCTGTTCGGCCTGGGTGCGCCGGCGCAGGCGCTCGTCGCGTTCGCGTTCGATCCGTTCGCGCTCGCGTTCCAGGGTCTCGATGCGCTCGCCACCGGCGGCGCGCTGGTCCTGCTCCAGTTCGGCCAGCTTCTGCTCGTGATTGTCCAGCGCCTGCCGGCGCTGGCCTTCCTCGCCGGACAGGCCACGGTCCTGCACCCCCAATTCGTGCAGACGCGCGTCCAGCAGTTGCTCGCGGCGATGTTCGCGGTAGCCGTCCACGCCGATCTGCAACTCGCGCAGCTCGCCGACACTGCGGCGCAGTTCCATCAGCGCGGCATGGTGTTCTCGCGCAGGGGCCAGCGTTTCCACCTGGCGCCGCGCGGTGACCACCGCGTGGTGTGCGCCATCGAGTTCGGCGAAGTCGTCGACCAGCCGGTCGGCGGCTTCGAAGGTGCGCGGCTCGTCGAGCATGAAGCCGCGCAAGAATGCATTGAGGTCCCCCAGGTTCTTGGCCGACTGGGTCTTGTGCAGCAACCGCAGCGCCATCTCGTTGCTGATGCCGAGCAGGTGGCGGAAGCGTTCGGCGTAGCCGGCAAAGCCGTCGAAATGGGCCACGTCCTCGCCCAGCCGCGCCTTGAGCTTGCGCAGGTCGAGGTCGAATCCATCCAGCTCGCTGGCCAGGTCGAACGGCCGCTGCGCGACCATGTAGTGGCGGCGCACGTCGGCGGCGGCGTTGCCACTGCCCGCGATCCAGAACAACCGCACAAGGCTGACCGCTTCGCCATGGGCATTGTGGTATTCCAGCGCCAAGGCCGACCAAGTCGCGCCCTTGCGCAGGTACTGGGTGGCGATTTCGCCGGAAGCGCTGTCCTGCTGGTCGGCCCACGCGCCGCGCACATACGACACCAGGCTGCGGTCACGGCCGCTGCGTTCGGCTTCGCGCGCAGCGGCATTGAAGTCAACGATGCTCGGCGGGGTCAGCAGCGCGGACATCGCATCGAGCAAGGTCGACTTGCCCGAGCCGGAACGGCCGACGAACAAAAAGCCTTTTTCGGCGATCGGCACTTCGGTCAGGCCGTTGAACGTGCCCCAGTTGTGCACTTGCAAGCGGCGCATGCGGAATTGCTGCGCGCGCTGTTCGGCCAGGGTGTCGGCGAACAGCGACGGGTTGGCGTGCGAGGGAAGCTCGGAAACGGAATTCACTGCTGGATCACCTGCAAAGAGAGCGATTGTGGCGCGTTGGCAGGCGCGGCTTCAGTCGCGCTGAAGCTGCGTTGCCAAGGCCGATGGAAAGCGTTTTCGGGCATGCCCTGACATGCCCCCCGCGCAGCGCGAACGCCGCCGGCTCAATCCGCCGCCGCCAAGACCGGGCCTTCGCGCAGCTCGCGGTAGGCGTCGCCCAGCGTCTGCACATCCTCGGCCGAGAACAGCAGCTTCAGTACCGGCGACACTTCGTAGCGGTCTTCGCTGCCGCGCAGGCGCGACAGCAACTGGTTGTCGCGCATCTTGCCGATCGCGGTCAGCACGCGCCGCGCGAAGCCGGCGCGGTCGGTGGACACGTTCTTTTCGTAGACCGACAACGCTTCCACCAGTTCCGGTTCGTCCACCACCGCGCGCTCGCCACGGGTGTCGGCCTCGGCCAGGCGCTGGCGCAGGAACAGCAGCAGCACCGACTCGATGAACGTCAGCGGCGCGCTGCGCAGCAGCGTCGGCGATTCCAGTTCGGCGGTGTCGGCCTGGCGGGTAAATGCCACCCCGCCCTCGCGGTCCAGCACCAGTTCCAGGAACAGTTCGCACAGCACGCGCCGGATCGCCGGTTCGTGCCGCAGCAGCGCAGGCCACATCGGACCGTGCCGTTGTGCGTCGATGCTCGGTCCGGCGAGCAGCTGGCACAGCGCGCGGCGCGCGTCGAACGGCAGCGTTCCGGTGTCGCCAAGGAACAAGCTGCCCTCGCCCGGCACGGCACCCGATGCCACCAGGCCGGTGCCTTCGGTCGCCACGTCTTCGCGTGTGTCTTCAGACCAATTCATTGCGTTTCTCCCGGGTGAACCACACCAGTGGGATGCGTGCGCGCCGACGCGTGCCGTCGCTGCCCTCCCACTGCACCGTTTCCAATTCGCCGTCGATCACCAGGCCATGAAGCGTGCCCAGCGACAGATAGCCGATCACGCTGCCCAGGCCCTGCACTGCCGGCCGCTGCGTCAGCGCCTCGCCGATGGTCAGGCGCGGGCGCTGGCCGAGCAGTTCGTGCAGGTCGCGGCGCAGCGCGCGCACGTCGATCTCCGACTGCGCCACCAGGTCGCCGACGCTGTCCAGCGAAATCTCCGCCGCATCGGCCGCCTGCAAGTGGCCATCGACCTGGGTAAAACGTGGGTCGTGCAGCCGCCATTGCGACAGCGAGCGCAGCCGGCTGCCGCTCAGTGGCAGGGTGTAGCCGGTGGCGGCGGTGGCGTGCAAGCTGTCGCGCAGTTGCAGCGCCTCGCCCTGGGCCTGCTTGAGCAGCTGGTTGAGCCGGCGCTGCTCCAGATAGCCACGGCTCTGCACGAAACCACGCAGGCTGCGCGCGAAGTGCTGCATCACCGTGTGCACCTCGCCACCGCGTTCCAGCAAGGTGCCGGTGAGCCCGCGCAGGAAGGCGCGCTCGCGCCGATCCAGGCGGCGGGCGAAGCCGCGCGCCAGCAGCGCGTCCAGCGCCTGGTCGAGCTGGCCGCTCTGCTGCGGGTCGTTGAGCAGGTTCCAGAACGCCTGGAAACTGCGCCCGGCTTCGCTGTCGGCGATCACGTCGATGCCGTCGAACAAGCGCTCCAGCACATCGCCGCGCGCGCTCTCGTCATCGATGATGCGCTCGCGGAATTCGCGGTTGAGGCGTTCGAAGTCATCGCGGACGCGGTGGAAATCCTCGGCCAATTCGTCGGACAGATGGATCAGGTCGCGGGCACGCTCCAGCGCGCGCTTGCCGTCCAGCGCGGTCACCCGCCCGGCGGCGACGCGCTCGATTTCCTCGTCGATGCGCTCGCGCTCGGCGCGCAGCGCGGCCAGCCGCGCATCCGGGTCCGACTCGGTCTGTCCGGCCAGCTGCACCAGCTGCTGGATCACCAGCGACAAGCGGCTCTCGGTGGCATTGCTGCCGCTCTCGCGCAGCCCGGCGATGAAGCGGATCGCCTGTGCCGCAGCGCGCGACAGTTGGTACGCCTCTTCGGCGGCGCCTTCGGGCAGCCGCCGCTCCAGCCAGCCCTGCGCCAGCCAGTGGGCGACGTAGGCCTGGGCGGTACGCGGCAGTTCGCGCGAAAGTTCGTCCGCGCGCAGAGCGTCGAGCTGGCGTTGCAGGCGCTCGTGCAGCACCGCCGACGGCAGCCGCCGCTCGCCATCCAGCAACAGGCTCTGCAACAGCCCGATCAGCTCCGGCGCATGGTCGGCCGCAAGCAGCTTCCATAGCGGCTGCTCGCGCAACTGGCGATAGCCGGCGATCCGTGCCTGGTGTTTCATGCCCACACCCACCACCGCCCTTGCCGCTGCTTCAACGCTTGCCGCCGACTTCTAGGAATTGCAGGAATTCGGCGCGGGTGCGCGCATCCTGGCGGAAGCTGCCGAGCATCTTGGAGGTGACCATGCTGACGCCGCGCTTGTGGATGCCTCGGGTAGTCATGCACTCGTGTGCGCCTTCGACCACCACGCCTACGCCGAGCGGCTGAAGCACGTCCTGGATGCACTGCGCGATCTGCGCGGTCATTTTTTCCTGCACCTGGAAGCGCCGTGCATAGGCTTCGACCACGCGCGCGAGCTTACTGATGCCGACGACTTTGCCAGCGGGCAGATAGCCGACATGCACCTTGCCGATGATCGGCGCCATGTGGTGCTCGCAATGGCTTTCGTAGGAGATGTCGCGCAGCACGATCAGTTCGTCGTAGCCGGCCACTTCCTCGAACGTACGCTCGAGATAGGCGCGC
>JAATFS010000165.1 GCA_015655035.1 Lysobacterales bacterium
GCCGAGTGGGAACGCACTGGCGACCCGGCGATCGCCACCCGCCTGCGCAACAGCATGGCCTCGATCGCGTCACAGCCGCATGGCTTCTTCACCGGCGTTGCGGACATGGACCTGGACAGCGGCACGTTCGTGCGCAGCCCCAGCGATGCGCTGTCGGTGTCGCATTTGAGTGCGGCGTTCGGCCTGGCCGAGATCTGCGCCGAGTTGGTGCAGGCGCTGCCGGACCCCGCCTTCGAGCGCGCGTGGCTGGACTACTGCCGCCTCTACAACGCCGATGCGCAGCAACAGGAGCGCGAGCTGGGCAAGGCGCTGCCGCGCCTGAACCTGGCGCAGGGACATGCGCGGCTGACGGCGTATGCCAGCTATCGGCTGCACGACGAGAATCTGCGCCAGCGTGCCTGGCGCGAGTTCGATGCCGGGGGGGGCGGGATCGCCCATCCGAACCGGCGCGTGCGCCGGATCGAACCGCCGGCGGTACTCACCGCCGTGAACGAAGCCGAGCCGGTGTCGTCGGTCGACCGCGCCTCCGGCACTACCCGCCAGGACAACCTGTCCACCAACGCGGTAGCGCAATGGGCGCTCAGTGCGATGGCGTTGTTGGCACTGGCGGGCGAGCCCACCACACAGGAGACGCGATGAGCGGCCAGGCCACTCCCGGTCGGTTGCTGCTGGCCGACGACTTCGGCTGGCGACGGCCGTGGCGCTGGATCGCGGAGGTCGAACAGCCGGCACAGTCGCGGTTGTACACGCGCGAGCAGCGGCTGTGGCTGGACAGCCGCGCCGGCATGACGGTATGGCTGAACCGGCGCCTTTCCGGCGCTTACCGCATCGAATACCAGCGCGAGGTGTTCGCCGCGCGCGAGGGCGATGCCAATGCGCGGCTGTCGGATCTGAACCAGTTCTGGGCCGCCCGCGATCCGCGCCAACGCCGGGTGTTCACCCGTAGCGGCGCGCTCGCCGAATACGACGCGCTCTCGCTGTACTACGTAGGCATGGGCGGCAACGGCAACACCACCACGCGCTTCCGTCGCTACGACGGAAAGGGGCAACGCCTGCTGCTGGGCGAGTACGCCGATCCCGCGCATCTGTTGCAAGCCGGCCGCCGTTACCGCATCCGGATCGATGTCGCACCCGACGCCACCTCGTTCCATGTCGATGGCCAGCGCTGGTTCGAGCATCGCGGCCCGGTCGAGGAGGGATATTTCGGCTTCCGCAGCACCTGGTCGCGCCAGGCGATCAGCGAGTTCCGCATCACCGCATTGCAGGCGTAACCTGCGGCTTCGGTAATGCGGTGATGCGCGGCGGCGTCGCTCCGGTTCGGCGTCGCATCGTGCATTTCCTTCTACCGCGCCAAGGAGCTTCCCGCGATGACCTCACCGTCCGATTCTGTCGATCTCGCCCGCAGGCACTGGCTGCAAGGCTCCGGTGCGGCGCTGGCGGTGGCCGCGCTGGCCTCCGGGTCTGCCGCTCCGGTGCGCGCCGGTGTGCACGCGTCCGCGCCCGCCACGCCGATCCGGCTGGACCTCAACGAAAGCAATGAAGGTCCCTCGCCGCAGGTCGCCATCGCGATCCAGCATGCGCTGGGCCAGGTGCCGCGCTACGTGCAAAGCGAACAAGCCGCCGCGCTGCAACAGCAGATCGCCACGTTCGAGGGCGTGAGTGCGGAACAGGTCATCATCGGTGAAGTGCTGGAAGCGCTCGGCCAACACCTGGCGATCGAGCAGGGTGCGGGCGGCTTCGTCTATTCGGTGCCCGGCTATGGCGCGCTGGTCGATGCGGCCGCACCGTTCGGAGGCCGGGCGGTGGAAGTGCCGCTGGATGCGCGGCTACAAAACGACCTGCCGGCGTTGAGCGCGGCGATCGCTGCCGATACCCGCGCGCTGTTCGTGGTCAACCCGCACAACCCCTCCGGCACGCTGAGTCCGCGCGATGCATTCGATGCGTTCGTGCATGCCGCTGCAAAGCGCACGCTGGTGATCGTCGACGAGGCCTACCTCGACTACTGCGATGACTTCGCACAGCGCACGGCGGTGCGGTTGCTGCGCGCAGGCGACAACGTCGTGGTGTTCCGCACCTTCGGCAAGCTGCACGCGCTGGCCGGCTTGCAGATCGGCTATGCGGTGGCGCCGCGTGCACTGGCCGATGCATTGCGTAAACGCGGGATCGGCGCGGCGCATTCGTTGAACCAGCTTTCGATCGCCGCCGCGGCGGCCAGCCTGGCCGATCACGGCTATCGCGCGCAGGTGCGAGAGCGCGCGGCGCATGAGCGGCAGCGTTGGTCCGTAGTGCTGGACGAGCTGGGCTTGCGCCGCACCGAAGCGGCCGGAAATTTCGTGTTCTTCGATACCGGGCGCGCACAGACAGTGCTGGCGCAGGCACTGTCGACGCGCGGCATCCGCATCGGCCGCGCGTTCCCGCCGTATGCGCAGTGGGCCCGCATCAGCATCGGCACGGCGCAGGAAAATACGCGGGTGCACACCGCCCTGCGCGAGATCGTGGCGGGGTGGCCCAGGTCGTCCTGATACCGTCCTCCCGGGGCTTGGCTGTACCGGGGAGTGTTGTTTTGCAGTGCAGCGTGCAACCCAGAAAAAAGCTCGGCACTATGATTGCGCATCCCGACGTGGGGGAGGGAGCAAGGCCCGCTGGCAGTTCGCTGACAGCGGGCTTTTTTATTGCCCGGGCGCTGCCGGGCGGCATTTTATACGACGGGGCCGTGTGCGTCCTGGACGTTTGCGCGGGTGCTGACGGTCACTGCGCTTGTCGGCGGCACCTGGGCCACGCGGCACGCAGGCGATTGAGCCAGTGGCAGAGGAAAGGCATAGGAATTTCGCCATCTGCGCTGCTTCATGGCCGTGGTGCTGTCGCCGAGTCTCCCCGGCGAGCTTCTCGTTGAGCGCGGGCACTTCGCAACGACGTCGACCTGGTCCTGTGCTGGCTGCGAGCTTGCCCGGCGATGAATGCGGGGCTGGGACGGCGCCTGTGTAAATACGGACAAGTTTGTCCATATGATATGGTCAGTCTCATATTTTATGGATGGGTGTGGCATGCCTAGCGTCAAGAAAGAGCGCAGCGATGTCGTGCGGCACCGGGCGATGCTGCTCGATGCGGCCTCCCAGGTCTTCTTCGAGCAGGGCGCCAATGTCTCGCTGGATGCGGTGGTCGAGGCCGCCGGCGTAGGCCGAGCCACGCTCTATCGGCATTTCCCCGATCGCACCGCGTTGTTGCTGGCGCTGTTCGACCGCGACATCGTGCCGGTGCTGGACGCGGGCAAGGACAAACCCGCCGGCGAAGTGCTGCTGGCGATGCTGACTGAAATCGGACGGGTGACGCACGGCGCGGCGTCGCTCGAAGCCGCGTGGCGTGCGATCGAGCCCAGCCACCCGGGCATGCAGCTGCGCCGCCGCAACCTGCTGGCGCGTTTCGAACAACCGCTGGCCGATGCGATTGCCGCCGGCCAGGTGCGCGCCGACCTGACGCTCGACGATGTGGTCAGTGTTGGTCGCATGGTGGCCACCGCCCACCGCCTGGCCCAGGGCGACGCGCGTGCCGGCGCCAGGATCCTGGATCTGGTGTTCAACGGCGTACGGAGACGCGACTGATGTCGCTGCGCCTGGGTGAGGTGATCGGCGAGACACCGGAGTGGAAGGCGCATGAGCGCCCGGCCATTCCCGGTACCCCGGCCACGCCGGATTTGCCGGTGCACGTGCGCGTTGGCTATGGCCTGATCGGGCTGTTGCTCGGGCTGACCGGCGGCTTCGGCACCGCGCTGGTCGGCGTCAATCTGACCGCCATCCAGGGCGAGCTGGGGCTGGATCCGGTCCAGGCGACCTGGCTCAGCTGCACCTACGTGATGTTCAACGTCTCGATGAACCTGCTGCTGATCAAGTACCGCCAGCAGTTCGGGCTGACCTCGTTCACCAAGGTCTTCATGGTGATCTACGCCGTCGCTGCGGTAGGGCACCTGCTCAGCGACAGCTTCGCCGGCGCGTTGGCGATGCGTGCACTGAGCGGCGTGGCCGGTGCCGCGCTCGGCGCGCTGGCGGTGATGTACATGACCCAGGCGCTGCCGGCGCGGTTCCGCCTGCAAACCATGATCCTCGGCATTGGCGCCTCGCAGTTGGCGATGCCGCTGGCCTGGATCATTTCGCCCTCGCTGCTCGATTACGCCAGTTGGCAAAGCCTGTACGCGCTGGAAGCCGGTTTTGCGGTGGCCTCGCTCGCCGCGGTGTACGCCTTGGCGCTGCCGCAGGGGATCCGCGTGCATTCGTTCGAGCGCAAGGATTTCATCAGCTTCGCGCTGCTGGCGCCGGGCTTTGCGCTGCTGGTCGCGGTGATCGCGCAGGGACGCAATCATTGGTGGTTCGACACCGCCTGGCTGGGCTGGGCGCTGGCCGGCGCGATCGCGCTGCTGGGCGCGGGCCTGGCGTTCGAGCATCGACGCGAAAACCCGCTGCTCGATACCCACTGGCTGTTCAGTGTGGGCTTCTTCAACTTCGCTTTTTCGCTGCTGCTGGTGCGCATGCTGCTCAGCGAGCAACCGTTCGGGTCCACCGGC
>JAATFS010000383.1 GCA_015655035.1 Lysobacterales bacterium
GCCAGCGCACTCGCCGGCTCATAGCGCAGGTCGCCCTGCCCCAGATGCGGATCTTCCGCAGCGATATAAGGCGGATTGCTCGCGATGAGGTCGAAGCGCTCCCCGGCCAAAGGCTGCAACCAACTGCCGTGGCGAAACTCGACATTTCCCAGCCCGTGCGCGGCCGCATTGCCGCGCGCCACCCCCAGCGCATCGGCACTAACGTCGGTGGCAATCACCACCGCACGCGGACGCTCGCTGGCAATCGCCAGCGCAATCGCGCCGCTGCCGGTGCCCAGATCGGCCACGCGCCGGCCGGGCGCCTCGTCCAGCCGCGCCAGCACCAGCTCGACCAGCAACTCGGTTTCCGGGCGCGGGATCAGCGTCGCCGGCGATACCGCCAGATCCAGCGTCCAGAATCCACGCCGGCCGGTCAGATAGGCCACCGGCTCGCCGTCCGCGCGTCGCTGCACCAGCGCATGGAATCGCGCCACCAACGCATCCGACAACGGATCGCCGGCATGCGCGAACAGCCACGCGCGGTCGCGTTCCAGCACGTGCAGCAACAGGGGCTCGGCGTCGGCGCGATCGATCCGCGCGGCAGCGTCGCGCAGCAATTGCGCGACAGACGGTGGGGACATGCGGGTTTACCCTTGAGAAACATGGGCTGGCCATTATCCACATGAGACGCTCGCTGGCTCGGGCGCGCATCCGAGCCACACATCGATAGGCAAAAACTATCTATACAATTTCATCAATTGATTTGAGAAATCTATCGATCGTACCTAAGATAAGCCTCGTTCCATTCCCCGCCTCCTTAGCCAACCCGAGGAAACTCAATGTCTGTCATCAACACCGAAATCCTGCCGTTCGAAGCCGACGCCTTCCAGAATGGCGAATTCATCAAGGTCTCCGACGCCACCCTGAAGGGCAAGTGGTCCGTGGTGGTGTTTTATCCGGCCGACTTCACCTTCGTCTGCCCGACCGAGCTGGAAGACCTGGCCGACAACTACGACGAATTCCAGAAGCTGGGCGTAGAGGTCTACTCGGTCTCCACCGATACCCACTTCTCGCACAAGGCATGGCATGACAGCTCGCCGGCGATCGGCAAGATCAAGTACCCGATGATCGGCGATCCGACCCACCAGATCTCGAAGAACTTCGACGTGCTGCGCCCGGCTGGCCTGGCGGATCGCGGCACCTTCATCATCGATCCGGCCGGCGTGATCCAGTCGGTGGAAATCACCGCCGAAGGCATCGGCCGCGAGGCCGGCGACACCCTGCGCAAGGTCAAGGCCGCGCTGTACGTTGCCGCCCACCCGGGTGAAGTGTGCCCGGCCAAGTGGAAGGAAGGCGAAAAGACCCTGGCTCCGTCGCTGGACCTGGTCGGCAAGATCTAAGCCGTCCCCCATCCCCTGCCCCGTACGCGTTACGGGGCAGGGGGTGAACCGGAGCCGGTGCCGGCCTGCCAGCCCGCCATCGCCAGCACGCATCGCCCGACAAGCGCCGGCTGCGGTTCACCCCCTTCCCCACCGGCGACCTGCCCCACGGCAGCGACGCCACGCTCTCCCCTTGCCCATTACCAGGAGTTCTCCATGTTGGACGCCACTCTCCAGACCCAGCTCAAGGCCTACCTGGAAAAGGTCACCCGCCCGATCCAGATCAACGCCTCCGTCGACGACAGCGCCAAATCGCAGGAAATGCTGGAACTGCTCAACGAGCTCGACGCACTGTCGGACCAGATCACGCTCCAGGTCTGGCGCGACGATGCCGAGCGCAAGCCCTCGTTCGCACTGACCACGCCCGGCCAGGACATTTCGCTGCGCTTCGCCGGCCTGCCGATGGGCCACGAATTCACTTCGCTGGTGCTGGCACTGCTGCAAGTCGGCGGCCATCCGTCCAAGGCAGCAGCCGAGCTGATCGAGCAGGTGAAAGGCCTGGAAGGCGAATACGCGTTCGAGACCTATTTTTCGCTGTCCTGCCAGAACTGCCCGGACGTGGTGCAGGCGCTGAACCTGGCCGCCGTGCTGAACCCGAACATCAAGCATGTCGCCATCGACGGCGCGCTGTTCCAGGAAGAAGTAGAGGCACGTCAGATCATGTCGGTGCCCGCCGTGTATCTCAACGGCAAGCTGTTCGATCAGGGCCGCATGACGCTGGAACAGATCGTCGCCAAGCTCGACACCAGCGCCTCCGACCGCCAGGCCAAGGCGATCAAGGGCAAGGCGGCATTCGACGTGTTGGTAGTCGGCGGTGGCCCCGCCGGCGCCGCAGCGGCGGTCTATGCCGCGCGCAAGGGCATCCGCACCGGCGTGCTGGCCGAGCGCTTCGGTGGCCAGGTGCTGGACACCATGGCGATCGAGAACTTCATATCGGTACCTGAAACCGAAGGTCCGAAGATGGCCGCCGCGCTCGAGCAGCATGTGCGCCAGTACGAGGTGGACATCATGAATCTGCAACGCGCCGAGCAGTTGCTGCCGGCGGGCGACGATGGACTGGTCGAGATCAAGCTGGGCAACGGTGCATCGCTCAAGAGCAAGACCGTGATCCTGTCCACCGGTGCGCGCTGGCGCCAGATGAACGTGCCCGGCGAAGACCAGTACCGCAACAAGGGCGTGGCCTATTGCCCGCACTGCGATGGCCCGCTGTTCAAGGGCAAGCGCGTGGCGGTGGTCGGCGGCGGCAATTCCGGTGTCGAGGCGGCGATCGACCTGGCCGGCATCGTGGCGCATGTCACCCTGGTCGAGTTCGACGACAAGCTGCGTGCCGACGAAGTACTGCAACGCAAGCTGCGCAGCCTGCCGAACGTACGCATCATCACCAGCGCACAGACTACCGAAGTGCTGGGCGACGGCCAGAAGGTCAACGGCCTGGTCTACAAGGAGCGCGTCGGCGGCGACACCCACCGGATCGAGCTCGAAGGCGTGTTCGTGCAGATCGGCCTGCTGCCCAACACCGAATGGCTAAAGGGCACCCTGGCGCTGTCGCCGCGCGGCGAAATCGTCATCGACGACCGCGGCCAGACCAGCGTACCGGGCGTGTTTGCCGCCGGCGACGCCACCACGGTGCCATACAAGCAGATCGTGATCGCGATGGGGGCCGGCGCCACTGCCGCGCTGAGCGCCTTCGATCACCTGATCCGTAGCTCCGCGCCCGTGAACAGCAGCACGGTCGCCGAGGCAGCCTGATTCCGGCCGGCAACGCGCCCTCGCTTACGCGCCCTTCGCTGCAAGGGGCGTAAGCTGCGCACAAGGGCGGCCAAGGCCGCTCTCCCGATCATTGCCGTGAGGCCCGCGTCGCATGAACCTGCGTGATCTGAAGTACTTGGTAGCCCTCGCCGACCACAAGCATTTCGGTCGTGCGGCGGCAGCGTGTTTCGTCAGTCAACCGACGCTCTCCACCCAGATCAAGAAACTGGAGGACGAACTGGGCGTGCCACTGGTCGAGCGCGCGCCACGCAAGGTGATGCTGACGCCAGCGGGCCGCGAGGCGGCTGGCCGTGCGCGCGGGATCATCGCCGAAGTGGAGCAGATGAAAGAGGCCGCGCGGCGCAGCCAGGACCCGGAAGCCGGCACGGTGCGGCTTGGCATCTTCCCGACCCTGGGACCGTACCTGCTGCCGCACGTGGTACCGCATATCCGCCAACGTTTCCCACAGCTGGAATTGCTGCTGGTCGAGGAAAAAAGCGATCAACTGCTGGTCCAGCTACGCGAAGGCCGGTTGGATGCGGCCATCCTCGCGCTGCCGTTGCAGGACGATCAGCTGCACAGCGAGTTCCTGTTCGAGGAACCCTTCGTTCTAGCGGTACCGGAGGGGCACGCACTGGCCGGGCACAGCTCATTGACCCTGGCCGACCTATCCGAACAAAGGCTGCTGCTGCTACAGGACGGGCATTGCCTGCGCGAACAGGCACTGGATGTCTGCCACCTGTCCGGCGCTTTGGAAAAAGCCGAGTTCCAGGCCACCAGCCTGGAAACGCTGCGTCAGATGGTGGCCGCCAATGTCGGGGTGACCTTGCTGCCGCTGCTGGCGGTCAAGCCGCCGGTAGCCCGCTCGGAAAACATCCGCCTGATCGGTTTCCGCGCAGACAAGCAACCCAGCCGCCGCATCGCCATGGTCTGGCGGCGCAGTTCGGCGATGGGTAGCTTCCTGGAGCAGCTGGCCGAGCAATTCAAGCACCTGCCCGCAAGCCTGCTCAGCGTGGATGCCGCCATCGAGCCCCCCGAGGCCGTGGCGGCCTGAACCGGCGGGGCGCAGCGGCGCGCGTTCCACCGCGTGCGTTCGAGGATCGCCGGGCCAGCGGGCGGGCACGATCGGGATCGCTGCGCCGGGGGGGTATGTGCCGCCACTGCCCGCCGAGCGTATCCTCGTCTGCGCGCGTATCGGCATACACTGCGCTCCCCTCGCACCATCCCGCGCAAGACCGGCGCGACCTCTGCGGCAGGGCTTGCAGCCCCGCCCATATCATCCGCCTCCTGATTTCCGCCGAGAGAATCCGAATGACTGCATCGCATCCGTCCAAACTCGCTCAATTGCGTGACCTGTCCGTCGTCGTGGCCGATACCGGCGACTACGACGCGATCAAGCGACTCAAGCCGGTGGATTGCACCACTAATCCGACCCTGGTGAAGAAGGCGCTGGACCTGCCGGTCTATGCCGACCTTATCGAGCGCGAACTGGCCTGGGGCCGCGAACAGCCCGCCCCCACCTCCGAAGCCGTGGTCAACGAAGTCGCCGACCGTCTCACCGTGGGTGTGGGCGCGATGCTGTCGGCGCTGGTGCCCGGCCGCGTCTCCACCGAGGTCGATGCCGACCTGGCGCACGACACCGCCAATACCATCGCCAAGGCGCACAAGTTCATCGCCATGTACGCCGAGCGCGGCGTGGCCAAGGACAAGGTGCTGATCAAGGTTGCCGCCACCTGGGAAGGTATCGAGGCGGCGCGCCAGCTACAGCGCGATGGCATCGACTGCAATCTGACGCTGATCTTCAACAAGACCCAGGCGCTGGCCTGCGCCGAGGCCGGCGTGTTCCTGATCTCGCCGTTCGTCGGCCGCATTCTGGACTGGTACGTCGCCGCCGGGCAGAAGCCGGCCAGCATCGACGAAGATCCCGGCGTGCAGTTCGTGCGCGGCGTCTATGCCGAGTTCAAGCGGCGCGGCTCGCAGACGGTGGTGATGGGCGCCTCGTTCCGTTCCACCGAGCAGATCGAGGCACTGGCCGGCTGCGACCGTCTGACCATCTCGCCGGACCTGCTGGAGAAGCTCGACGCCGACCACGGCGAGCTGCCGCGCAAGCTGTCGCCCAGCGCCGCCGAGGCGGGCGATAGCACCCCCATCGACGGCGCCCGCTTCGCCGCCGACCTGGCCCAGGACCCGATGGCCACCGAGAAGCTGGGCGGCGGCATCGATACCTTCGCCAAGGATCTGGACGCGCTGCGCGCGACCATTCGCGGCAAGCTCGAAGGCTGATCGCCGCTGCGCCCGGTGGCCTCCTGGTCGCCGGGCGCGCGAGGGTTCATGAACGCCGTGGAGGCGTCTTGTTGAGACAACGATAGATTCACCAGCTGCGGGCCAGGACACCGTCGGCAGCCTGGTGGCGTGTCCTGGCAAGCCATTGCGCCGCCGTCATGTCTTGGCCACGCAGCGGCTATTCGGGCTCAGGCTTCCAGCCCGATCGCGCAGCTCACCCCGGTGCCGCCCAGGCCGCAATAGCCGTTGGGATTCTTGGCCAGGTACTGCTGGTGATAGTCCTCGGCGTAGTAGAACGGGGGTGCCGGGTAGACGATCTCGGTGGTGATCTGGCCGTATCCGGCCGCGCTCAGGCGCTGCTGGTAGGCATCGCGGCTGGCGATGGCGGCGTCGTACTGGGCCTGGGTCTGGCAATAGAGGGCCGAGCGGTATTCGGTGCCACGGTCGTTGCCCTGGCGCATCCCCTGGGTCGGGTCGTGGCTTTCCCAGAAGGTGGCCAGGACTTGCTCGCGGCTGATCCTGGCCGGGTCGAACACCACCTGCACTACTTCCGCATGTCCGGTCAGGCCGGTGCAGCTTTCTTCGTAGGTCGGGTTGGGCGTCAGCCCGCCCTGGTAGCCCACCGCAGTGACGACCACGCCGGGCAGTTGCCAGAACTTGCGCTCGGCGCCCCAGAAACAGCCCATTCCCAGACCCAGTACTTCCAGCCCGGTGAAATCGGCGCGCAACGGCTGTCCAGTCACGAAATGCACGTTGTGCAGCGGCAGCGGCTGCTCGCGTCCCGGCAATGCCTCGCCTTCGCGCGGCAGGCGCTGCTTGAAGGCACCGATGCCGAGGGGCGAGGCAGGAGAGATTCCGAACATGATCGATTCCTCACGCCGGCGGTAGACCGGGTTCTTGGTTTCATCGGATATGGGGGCGGCTACGCCGGGGCCAAGCGAGCCACTCGCCTTGGCGAGCAAATGCGGCGGCAATCCTCTGCCTCGCCGTTCCGGAGCCTACGTCTATCTGATTGTGCCGCAATCGCATCCAATTCAGGAGCGCGACGCCTCCCCCCGCTGACCATCCCACCGGCAGTGGGCACTGTACCGAGCGCGAACCAATGGTTTGTAGCCGTCGCAGCTTCCTCTTGCTTTCGCAAGGCGAGGAAAGCATCCGAGTCAGTTAGCGCCTGGCGCAGCGCCGTTCCTGCCAACCGTTAACGAGGCGGATATATCCAGGCCCGAAGGGCGCCGCCCAGGGATGGGCGGCACGCTTTGATTGAGCGTGTTCCGAGCGAGCAAGGAGGGCAAGTCGGAAAGTCCCGATAGCCCTTCAGACCTAAGCTTGTGACGTTGCAGGGGAAGCGTTTTTCCCTGGTTCCGTTTCTTTTGGCGCTTACCCAAAAGGGTGAACCCGTCCGCGACAGCGGACGGGAACTTTGGCTTCCAACGCCAGCTTCCATCGCCGGGCGGGATACGATTGCTGCGCAATCAGGTACGTCGATGCCTATAGCACGATAAACTGGCGGTCTTTATCGCATTCAGCCACGGCATGTCGACCACGCCCCACCCTATGTCCGCCGCCCCTTCCGACGCCGCCCCGGCCGAGAAGAAGGACTTCATCCGCCAGATCGTCCGCGAGGACCTGGCCAGCGGCAAGCATGCGGCCATCCGCACCCGCTTTCCGCCCGAACCCAACGGCTACCTGCACATCGGCCACGCCAAGGCGATCTGTCTGGATTTCGGCATCGCCGCCGAGTTCGCCGGGCTGTGCAACCTGCGCCTGGACGACACCAACCCGGCCAAGGAAGATCCGGAGTTCGTGCGCGCCATTCAGGATGACGTGCACTGGCTGGGCTTTGAATGGGCACAGCTGCGCCATGCCTCGGACTACTTCGAGGTGTATTACCTGGCGGCCGAAAAGCTGATCCGCGATGGCCATGCCTTCGTCTGCGACCTGTCGGCCGAGCAGGTGCGCGAGTATCGCGGCAGCTTGACCGAACCGGGCCGCGATTCGCCGTTCCGCACGCGTGGCATCGAAGAGAACCTGGACCTGTTCCGGCGCATGCGCGCTGGCGAGTTCCCGGATGGTGCGTGCACGCTGCGCGCCAAGATCGACATGAGCAGCGGCAACATCAACCTGCGCGATCCGGCGCTGTACCGGATCAAGCACGTCGAGCACCAGAACACCGGCAACGCCTGGCCGATCTACCCGATGTACGACTTCGCACATTCATTGGGCGATGCGATCGAAGGCATCACCCATTCGCTGTGCACGCTGGAATTCGAAGACCACCGCCCGCTGTACGACTGGTGCGTGGACAACGTGGACCTGGCCGGCCATCCGGAGCTGTTGCAGCCGCTGTTGGCCAAGGGCCTGCCGAAGGAAGCCACCAAGCCCCGCCAGATCGAGTTCTCGCGCCTGAACATCAACTACACGGTGATGAGCAAGCGCAAGCTGACCCAGTTGGTGGCCGAGCAGTTGGTGGACGGTTGGGACGATCCGCGCATGTACACCTTGCAGGGCCTGCGCCGCCGTGGCTACACCCCGGCGAGCCTGCGCCTGCTGGTGGACCGCGTCGGCATCTCCAAGCAGAACTCGGTGATCGACTTCTCGGTGCTGGAAGGCTGTCTGCGTGACGATCTGGACGCCACCGCGCCGCGCCGCATGGCGGTGATCGATCCGCTCAAGCTGGTGCTGACCAACCTGGCCGACGACCACGCCGAATTGCTGACCTTCTCCAACCATCCCAAGGACGAGTCGGCCGGCACCCGCCAGGTGCCGTTCTCGCGCAGCCTGTGGATCGATCGGGAAGATTTCGCCGAAGTTCCGCCAAAGGGCTGGAAGCGGCTGGTCCCCGGTGGCGAAGTACGCCTGCGCGGCGCCGGCATCATCAAGTGCGATGAGGTCATCAAGGACGCCGATGGCCGCATCACCGAGCTGCACGGCACCCTGGACCCGGACTCGCGGCCGGGCATGGAAGGGGCCAATCGCAAGATCAAGGGCACCATCCACTGGGTCAGCGCCGCGCACGCGGTGGAAGCCGAAATCCGGCTGTACGACCGCCTGTTCTCGGTGGAAAAGCCCGACGACGAATCCGATGGCAAGACCTACCGCGACTACCTCAACCCCGACTCCAGGCGCAGCGTACGCGGCTACGTCGAGCCGGCCGCCGCGCAGGCCACGCCCGAGCAGTCGTTCCAGTTCGAGCGTACCGGCTACTTCGTCGCCGACCGCCGGGACCACAGCGCCACCACGCCGGTATTCAATCGCAGCGTGACGCTGCGCGATACCTGGGCGAAGTAACGCACGTCTTACCGTGGGAGGGACTCCGGTCCCGATGCTTCCGAAGTCCCTCCCACGGTTGACACTGCCGCGACGTCCCTCGCATTGCCGGGCCGCGCCCGCCCTCCTGGATGGAAACCACCGCACGCATGCGCGATCGATTACTGAGCGGCATCGGCAATGGCATGGCCGCCGGCGCGCTGTGGGGACTGGTGTTCCTGGCGCCGCAGTGGCTGCGCGAGTTTTCGCCGATGCAGCTATCGGTGTCGCGCTACCTGGGCTATGGCCTCGTCGCCACGGCGCTGCTGGCGCCGCGCTGGCGACGCGCCACCACGTCGCTCGGCAGCGCCGAATGGGGCGCGCTGCTGCGTTTGAGCCTGCTTGGCAACATCGTCTACTACGTGCTGCTGGGTTGCGCGGTGCAATGGGCCGGCAGCACCGCGGCGGCGCTGATCATCGGCCTGCTGCCGGTGGTGGTGACGATTGCCGGAAGCCGCGCCGCTGGCGCGGTATCGCTGCGCCGACTGGCAGCGCCGTGTGCGTTGTGCGTGACCGGCATGGTCCTGGTCGCGGCGCAGACCTTGCACAGCCAGCACGCCCTCACGACCAGCCTGGGCACCCGCTTGGCCGGCCTGGCCTGCGCCGTCGGCGCCTTGGTGGCCTGGTCGGTATATTCGATCGACAACGCCCGCTGGCTATCGCGGCGGCCGGACATCTCCGGGCACGACTGGGCACTGCTGACCGGCCTGGTCACCGGTGCGCTGGCTTTGGTGCTGCTGCCGCCCGTGTTCGCGCTGGATCGGCAGACGCATGCGCTGGGCGACTGGGCCCGATTCTGGGCCGGGGCGATGCTGCTGGCGGTGTTGGCCTCGGTGCTGGGCAGCATCTGCTGGAACCGCGCCAGCCGTTTGCTGCCATTGACCCTGGTCGGGCAGATGCTGGTGTTCGAGACCCTGTTTGCGCTGTTGTATGGATTCCTGTGGGAAGCGCGCTGGCCTGGCTTTCTGGAAGCGCTCGCCATCGTCTGCCTGCTTGGCGGGGTACTGTGGTGCGCATCGGCGCACGTCGAGCGACGCCCGCCGGTTCCGCTGCCGGGGCCGTGAACCACGGACGGACGCGCTAAGATCAAGCAAAACCCATCGGAGTCGGCAATGAATCGCATGCTCTTGCCGCTATTGCTGCTGCTGGCGGCCTGTACCGGGCCAATGCCGCGCTTGGCCGCGCAAGCCCCCGCCGCTGCATCCGCGCCGGCCGAACGCGGCGTCCCGGTCAAGCTCGACACCTCGTGCCGCAGCGATGCCGACTGCACCATCAAGAACGTCGGCAACTGCTGCGGCGCGTATCCGGCCTGCGTCAACACCGCCAGCCCGACCGACCCGAAGGGCGTCCAGGCGCAATGCCAGGCCAACGGCATGATGAGCGTGTGCGGCTTCCCCCAGATCGACGGCTGCCAATGCGTTGCCGGTCAATGCTCCGCAAAGCGTCCCCAGGCCGATACACTGCGCCGCCCCATCGACAACCCGGAACCGATCCGCTGATGCTCTACACGCAAGTCCACCTCACCCTGCCCGCCTGGATCAATGACCACGTCGACGCCGAACGCAGCTATCCCGGCGACGCCGCGAAGGTGGCGCTGGCGATCGAGCTGTCGCGACTGAACGTGGAAGCGCGTAGCGGCGGTCCCTTCGGCGCCGTGGTATTCGGCCCCGACGACCGCGTCATCGCCGCCGCAGTCAATCGCGTGGTACCGAACAC
>JAATFS010000096.1 GCA_015655035.1 Lysobacterales bacterium
ATCGGAAACGCACTACTCGGGTCCAGACCGGCGCCCAGACTAACCCAAAAGTACTAGGCCGAATCCCCCTCCCTCGACGGTTTCACAACGAACCATTGCCGCGTGCAAACCGGTAGCCGTGAGTCCCATTGCGCAATGACCAGCGCCTCCCTGCGCCGGTCATTGCGCGATCAACGCGCTTGCGCAGGCGTGGCCGGCGCGCGCCCCGGTTCACCCAGATACGTCCGCAGCCAGCGTTCGCTCTCGGCCAGCATGGTCATGATCGACTGGCGCGCCCGATAGTGATGTGATTCGTTGGGCAGCATCACCAGCCGCGCGGTGCCGCCCAGTCCCTTGATCGCGGCGTACATGCGTTCGCTTTGCAGGGGGAAGGTACCGGAATTGTTGTCGTCGCCGCCGTGGATCAACAGCAGCGGATCCTTGATCCGGTCGGCATAGTTGAACGGCGACATCGCCGCGTACACGTCCTGCGCCTGCCAGTAATTGCGTTCCTCGGCCTGGAAGCCGAACGGTGTCAGCGTGCGGTTGTAGGCGCCGCTGCGCGCGATGCCGGCCTTGAACAGCCGCGTGTGCGCCAACAGGTTGGCGGTCATGAACGCACCGTAGGAATGTCCACCGATGGCGATACGCCGCCGATCGGCGACCCCGCGGCGCACCACCTCGTCCACCGCCGCCTGCGCATTGGCGATCAGCTGCGGCAGATAGGTATCGTTGGGCTCGGCGTCGCCTTCGCCGATGATCGGCATCGACGGACTGGCCAGCACCGCATAGCCCTTGGCCAGGAAGGCCTGCGGTCCCCAGTAGCCGACCGCATTGAAACGATACGGCGAATCGGTCACCTGGCTGGCGGCTTCGGCGGTCTTGAACTCGCCCGGATACGCCCACATCAGCAGCGGCAGCGGGCCATCGCGGGTGGGCTCGTAACCCGGCGGCAGCAGCAACGTGGCGGTCAGGTCGATGCCATCGTTGCGCTTGTAGCGGATCTGTTCCTTCTTCACTCCGCGCAACTGCGGCAATGGATGTGGGAAACGGGTTAGCGTCAATGCCGTGCCGGTAGCGTCTGCCAACGTGCGTACCTGGAAGTTGGCGGGCTGCTCGGGCGACTCGCGGCTCAGCAGCAGCCGCGTGCCGGCGCGATCGAGCAAGGCCTGCGGCACTTCGTAGTAAGGCGATTGCGAGCGGAACAGCCGCGTCGTGCGCTTGCTGTCCAGATCGAAACGGTCTACGAACGGACGGTCGCCCTCCGGCGAGGCGCCGTCGCCGAACAGGAACAGGCTATGCCCGTCCTCGCCGATCTGTAGCAAGCGACGGCCATTGGCATCGGCGATCGTCGCCGGCACGCCGGGGTCGTTGTAGCGGTCTTGCGAGGAACGGTCCCACAGCAGTTGCGCGGCGGTTGCGGGGCGATCCGGGGCGATACGCCATTGCTTCACCCGGCGCGTCTTCCACCAACGCTCGTTGAGCACGGCCAGGTCGCCACGCCCCCATTGGATGCCGGCATAGCGGCTGCCGAGCTGCGCCAAGGTGATGGGCGGCGCATCGAACGGCGCGGCCTGCATCAGCACCGCGTCGCGCACGCCGGCCTCGCGTGACGGGTCGCCGCCGTCGCGGGCTTCGGCCCAGACCAGCGTGGCCGGCGCGTCGGCGCGCCAGCCGATGCTGCGCACGCCCGTGGGCACCGCGTCGTTGCCGGTGGGCAGGCCATCGACCAGCGGCAGACGCGCAATCTGGCGAAGCGGCTTTCCCGTGCTGTCGAGCACCTCGATCCGGCGGGGGAAATAGCTCACCGGTACCAGATAGGAGAACGGGCGCTCGGCGCGCTGGCTCAGCAGGTAGCGGCCATCCGGCGACGCCGACAGGTCGAGATAAAGGCCGGGCGTCGCCACCGCGCGCACCTGTCCATCCAGCGCCACCCGCGCCGGCTGCACCGTGGCGTAGTACTCGAACAGGCGTGCATCGGCCTCGTTCTTCAGCAGATCCTGATAGGTGCGGATCGCGCGCACGCCGGCGTCGGCGGCAGTCTGCTGGATCGCGGGCCCGGTCGGCACGCCGTTGCTGGCCGGCGCTTGACCCTGCCCTGTCGGGCGCTGCGACACCAGCAGGCCACGACTGTCCGGCAACCAGGCATAGCCGCTGTCCATCACCGTGTTCAAATCGATGGCCAGCCGCCGCGCACGGCCGGCGGCGATATCCACTACCCACAACTCATTGCCACCGGTCGTGGCCTGCACCTGGTTGAAGGCCAGGTAGCGCTGATCCGGCGACCACGCCAGCGAGGCGATCGACAACGGCTGTGGCAGCCCGTCGATCTGGCGCTCGCCGCCGTCGGCCACGCGCATCAGCCACAACCGGTTGCCGAACGAGAACTGGCTGCGTGCATGCGTACGCGGGTTGATGCGCAATCCGGCCAGCTTCAACTCCGGCTGCGCCACGTCGGCGATATCGGCCAGCGACGGCGTCTGCAACAGCGCAGCCAGGTCCCGCTGGGGCGACAGATGCAGCGACGGCGCACGCGGCGCATTCACCACCGCCTGCAGTTCAGGCGACGGCAGTGAATA
>JAATFS010000276.1 GCA_015655035.1 Lysobacterales bacterium
AAAGCACCACCATTTGCTGCCCTGCGACAAGCGCTCGCCTCCTGCGCGATTGCGGTAGTACGCATTCATCGGCGACACTCGAATCCCATGTCCCTGCGAATCTAGATGCATCACGACACCAGCCTCATCGATATCATCGCCGTCGGCCTGGCGGTCGCCTTCCTGCTCGGCTCGCTCGCGCACCGGCTGAAGCTGTCGCCGTTGGTCGGCTACCTGGTCGCGGGCGTATGCGTCGGTCCTTTCACGCCGGGTTTCGTCGCCGACCAGCAACTGGCCAACCAGCTTTCCGAGCTGGGCGTGATGCTGTTGATGTTCGGGGTGGGCCTGCACTTCTCGCTCGACGACCTGATGGAAGTGAAGTGGATCGCGATTCCCGGTGCGCTGGCGCAGATCGTGGTCGCTACCCTGCTCGGCTGGGCATTGGCCTGGACCCTGGGTTGGCCACCGGTGCATGGACTGGTGTTCGGGCTGGCGCTGTCGGTCGCCAGTACCGTGGTGCTGTTGCGCGCGCTGGAAGAACGACGGCTGCTGGAAACCCAGCGCGGCCGCATCGCGGTGGGCTGGCTGATCGTCGAGGACCTGGTGATGGTGCTGGCGCTGGTGCTGCTGCCGGCACTGGCCGGGGTGCTGGGTGGCAGCGCGCCCACGCCCGCGCCGGGCGACGATGGCAGGATCGGTTCGATCCTGGCCACCCTGGGCGTCACCCTGCTCAAGATCGCCGCGTTCGTCGCGGTGATGCTGGTGGTCGGCCGGCGCGTGATTCCCTGGTCGCTGGAACGCGTCGCCGCCACCGGCTCGCGCGAGCTGTTCACGTTGTCGGTGCTGGCAATCGCGCTGGGCGTGGCGTTCATCTCGGCACTGCTGTTCGGCGTGTCGTTCGCGCTGGGCGCATTCTTCGCCGGCATGCTGCTCAAGGAATCGGAACTCAGCCAAAAAGCCGCCAACGATTCGCTGCCTTTGCGCGATGCGTTCGCGGTGCTGTTCTTCGTCTCGGTCGGCATGCTGTTCAATCCGAACATCCTGATCGAGCATCCCTGGCAGGTGCTGGCCACCTTCCTGACCATCACCGTCGGCAAATCGATGGCCGCGTTCCTGATCGTTCGCGCGTTCGGCCATCCCACCAGTACCGCGCTGACCATTTCCACCAGCCTGGCGCAGATCGGCGAATTTTCCTTCATTCTCGCCGGGCTCGGCGTGCAGCTGGCGATCCTGCCCGAGACCGGGCGCGACCTGATCCTGGCAGGCGCATTGCTGTCGATCATCGCCAACCCGTTCCTGTTCTCGTGGCTGGATCGCTGGCAGGCCAAGCAGGCCGTGCATACTCCGATGGCGGCCGAACCGGAACTGCCGCCAGGTCCGTCACTGGAGCTGCGCGACCACGCCATCGTGATCGGCTATGGCCGCGTCGGCAGCGCGCTGGCGCAACTGCTGCGCGAACGCGGCGTCCCGGTACTGGTGATCGACGACAACAAGGAACACGTCGAGCGCGCGCACGCACAGGGCATCCCCGGCATCCGCGGCAGCGCCGCTGCCGACAAGGTCCTGGCCGAGGCGCATCCGGAGCATGCCAAGATCGCGATCTTGGCCATCCCGCAGCCACTGGAGGCCGGCGAAGCGCTGGCCAAGCTGCGCGCGATGAACCCGGCGCTGACGCTGCTGGCGCGCGCGCATAGCGATGCGGAAGTGAAGCATCTGTTGCAACACGGTGCCGATGGCGCGGTATTGGCCGAACGCGAACTGGCGTACTCGCTGGTGGAGATGGTGATGTCGACACCGCCGTATCGGGCAATGCGCACGCAATCGGTGTAGTCCGTCGCGGGGCGCCATGCGCCGCCGCGCGGCATGTCATCGGCACCCGGCCGCAGCCAGATTTCCTGGTTGGCGTGGCATGCCGGCGCCACCGGCTTCTACCCAACTGGAATCTGACCGGTCAAGCGATTGTGTCAGCATTGCCATGACGCGAACGCAACGCGCCGGCACCATGACGCCCTCATTCCGAGGAGTAGTCCCCATGTTCCAACGTCGTTTCCTGCTGGTCTTGGCCGTTGCCGCCGTTGCCATCAGTCCAATGCTCGCCAACGCCACGGGCAAGACCGCCCAGCAGAAGTTGATGAGCGAGTGCTCGGCCCAGAACAAGGGCAAGACCGGCGACAGCTACAAGAGCGCGCAGAAAGACTGCCTTGACGGACGTACCCGCAGCACGAGCAAGACCGGTGCCGGTTCGCAGAAACGCACGACAGATTGCAATGCCAAGGCCTCCGGCAAGAAAGGCGATGAGCGCAAGCGCTACCTCAGCAGCTGCCTGAAGCGCCAGTGAGTCGGTTGCCCGCCGGCTCGGGCCGGCGGGCAATTCCCCCATCGGATACGCCCGCGCGAGGTCAGCGCCGGCGACCTGCGTGCATCATTGCGCCGGGTGATAGCGAAGCGTCAGCAGGTAGCTACGGCCAGGCTGGTTGTACCAGCGCGCGGTCTCGTACTGGCGGTCGAACACATTGTTCGCACTGAGGCCGACATTCCAGCTCGCACTCACGGCATAGCTCATCCTCAGGTCGAACAGCCCGTAACCCGCCAACGGGGTGGCATTGGCCAGATCTTCGTAGCGCCTGCCGGCAGCGAACAGGCTTGCGCCCACGCTGACATCGCCAAAGCTGCGATCCAGGTCGACGCGCCCGCTCTGCCGCGCACGCCGTGGCAACCAGTTGCCATGGTTGCTTTGTCCATCGGCACGCGGATCCAGCCAGGTCAACGCGGTGCGCAGCGTCCAGCCGGCCACGGTGGTGTCATAGCCGGCCTCGATGCCGCGAATGCGGGCCTTATCGATGTTGTTGGGCTGTCCGAACGGATGCGCCGCATCCAGCAACGACGAGTCGTAGGCAATCAGGTCTTCGGCCCGGGTCTGGAACGCGTTGAGCGTCCAATTGCCCCAGTCGTACGCGCCGCGCAAGCCCAGCTCGACGCTCTGGGAGGTTTCCGGCCCCAGCAACGGGTTCCCGTACGCGGGGTAGTACAGCTCGTTGAAGGTCGGCGCCTTGAACGCGGTGCCGTAACTGGCGGTCAAGCGCAGATGGTCGGCGAAATCCCAGCCCCACAACAGGCTGCCAGTGGTCTTGCCGCCGAACTGGCTGTTGTCGTTGCGACGCAAGCTGGCCTGCAACGACTGCGTGCCGAAGCGTTGCTGCCATTGCGCGAAACCGGCGCGATCGGTACGACGATCGCGGTCGTAGGTATCGCTGCTTTCGACCTCGTCGCGCTGCCAGTCGAAGCCGACCGTCAGCAGCCCCGGGCCGGCATCGACGTCGGCCTGCAACGTGCCGTACGTGTGCCGGGTGTCGTAGGTGGAGATATAGACGCTGTCGTAATAGGAGTCGGCCAGGTCCGAACTGGCGCCGGCGCTGGCGGTGAATTTCAAGCCATCGCTGGGCACGTAGCGCAGGCTTCCACCAACGACCTGCTGCACGTTCTTGGCCAGGTTGCCGCTGTAGATCGAGCCGTCGTACTCGTTGCGGCTTTCGGCGCGCAGGGCCTGCACGTCCGCGTCCCACTGCGGATTGAAGCGCCAGCCACCAGCGACGTTCAACGAATCGTTGCGATAGCCGTCGCGGTCCGGGTCATAGCCGCTGTCGGCGGTGTTGAGGTAGGCGTTGATGCCATCGGTCTCGTCGTGCACGGCATTGACCGAATACCAGCCACCGCGCTCGCTCAGGTCGCCCTGGCTGCGCCCGGCCACGCCGCCGCTGTAGCGACGCGCGTTGTCACTGCCGAAGGCGACGCCCAGCGTCGGCACGAATTGTCCCTGCGGGCGCCGGGTGAAAATCTGGATCACACCGCCGATCGCCTCGGACCCATACAGGCTGGAAAACGGACCACGGGCGATCTCGATGCGCTCGATCTGTTCCAGCGGGATGTCTTGCCAGGCCGCGCCGCCCAGCGTGGCCGAGCCGATCTTGACGCCATCGACGAGCACCACCACGTGGTCCGATTCAGTACCCCGCAGGAACACCGAAGTGGCCTTGCCTGGTCCACCGCTGTTGGCCAGCGATATCCCGGCCTCGCCACGCAGCAGCTCCGGCAGCGAATTGACCTGGCGCCGCTCGATCTGCGCGCGCTCGATCACGGTGATCGGCGCCAGCGCCTGCTGCAGCGACTGCGCGGTACGCGACGTGGTCACCACGACCGTATCCAGCTCGGTGGCGCTATCGGCGGCCTGTACGGACACGCTGAAGCACGCGGATGCGGCAATGGCCAACGCCGCACGGCGCAGCAAAACAGAGGAAACACACATCGGGCTGATAACTCCTGGAACTGCGCCTACCCACGCGGGGCATTGGAAGATGGCAGGCGGCAGCAGGCACACGAACGCGTACACGTTGAACGGCGCACGGCCATGGCCACGCCCACCGCGTGCCGGGTTGTTTTCCTGGGGCCGGTCTCCGGGCTCGCGAGCGAAGGCCTGCGCCTTCCGGTCCGCGCCTTCCCATGCCGATGCACAGTGGCGTTGCGTGCGAACCGTTGTCTCGCCCACCGTTGCGGGGGCAGCTCCGGCATTGCCACTCGTCAAGACGAATCGCGCACCGGATTCCCGTTTAAACCGCCACTACCCCGGCAGTCACCTCAGGCGCGCGCATCGTAGCAGGAAAGCGCCGGACTTCCGACGCTTCGCCCCACCCGGCATGCCGTCGCTGCAGGACCAGCAATCCCGCGGCAACGGCACGCTCCATCAGCCCTTGGCGAACACCAGCTTGCCGCCGTCGGTATCGACCCGGATGCTATCGCCGCTGACGAACTCGCCGGACAGGATCTGCTGCGCCAGCGGATTCTCCAGCTGCGCCTGGATCGCACGCTTGAGCGGACGCGCACCGTACACCGGGTCGAAGCCTATATTGCCCAGCAGCTCCAGCGCACCGTCGCT
>JAATFS010000411.1 GCA_015655035.1 Lysobacterales bacterium
CGCAGGCCGATCGGGCAGGGCTGGTCGCGTGCGCCCTCGAGCGCGAGCGCGCGCTTGCGCCAGGTGGCGTCGCGGCGGCGGGCCGGCTTTGCTGCCGGCTCGCGGTCGTCTTTCCCCGCCGTCTTGCGTGGCGCCCTGGCCCGGGACGTCGGCTTGGCCGCCGCTTCCAGCAAGTCGTCGGCTTCCAGTGCGCTGGCGTGTGCGTCATCGCGCTTGATCAACAGCCATTGCGGCTGCTTTCCACGCATGGCGGTACGCACCAGCTTCCAATGGCCGTTGAGACGCTCTCCATGCAGCACGAAATCGAGCTTGCCGGCGGCAATCGCTTCCAGCGGATCGCCCTCGCATGCCCAGGTACCGTGGTCGAACACCTCGACATGGCCGGCGCCGTAGTGGCCTTTGGGTATATCGCCCTGGAACGTAGCGTAGGACAGCGGATGGTCTTCCACCTGCACCGCGAGGCGCTTGTCGCCGGCCCGCAGCGATGGTCCCTTGGGCACGGCCCAGCTCTTGAGCACGCCATCGGCTTCCAACCGGAAGTCGTAATGGCGCGAGCTGGCATGGTGCAGCTGCACCACGAAGATCGGACGGTGATGCGCCGCGCCCACGACATCGTCGGCCGGTTCCGGGGTCTGGCCGAAACGGCGCTTGCGGGCATAGTCATGCAGCGACATGCCGGTTCACCCCGCCTTGCGCCGCGACGTCGTCTTCTTGCTCGGCTTGCCTGCGGCTTTCTTCGCGCTGGCCTTCTTGGCCGGCACTTTCTCGGCCCGCACCTTCTTGGCAGCGCTTTTCCTGGCAGGCGTGCGCTGTTTGGCATCCAGGCTCTTCTGCAACAACGACATGAAGTCCACCACGTTGGTGGTGGCATCCTCGGGCGGTGCCGACTCATCGTCGACCTGGGTGGTCCCGGCCTTGCGCTTGATGCGGTTCTTCAGGATCGCCTCGAGCTTGATCCGGAAGTCGTCCTGATAGTCGTCAGGGTTCCAGCGACCGGCCATCGATCCAATCAGTTGCCGCGCCATCTCGCGCTCCTTGGCGCTGATGCGGTAGTCGCCGACCGCGCCGCTGGGCAACTTGTAATCGTCCGGGTCCACCAGTTCCTGGCGATAGCGCAAGAGCAGCAGCACCAGCGCGTCGCCCTGCGGCAGCACCGCCGACAGGTATTCGCGGGTGCGGATCACTACCTTGGCGATCCCGACCTTGCCGGTGTCGCGCAAGGTCTCGCGCAGCAGCACATAGCCTTTTTCCGCCTTCTTGCCAGGAACCAGGATGTAGGGCTTTTCGAAGTAGCGCGGATCGATCTCGGTGGCGTCGACGAATGTCTCCACCTCCACCGTTTCGTGGCTCTCCGGGGCGGCCGAGCGGATATCCTCCTCCTCGAGCACGACATAGCTGCCCTTGTCGTATTCGAACGCCTTGACGATCTCCTTCCATGGCACCTCCTCGCCGGTATCGGCGTTGACGCGCTCGAAGCGGATCGGCGAGTTGTCGCGCGAATCGAGCATCCGGAAGTGCAGGTCCACCTTGCGCTCGCCCGACATCAGCGACACCGGCACGTTGAGCAGGCCGAAGGACAGCGTGCCCGACCAGATCGGGCGGGCCATCAGTGCGATGCTCCGTGCACCGCCACGACGCACTCGGGCTCGAATGCGATGGCGGCTCGTTCGATCCAGGCAACCGTACGGCGCTGCGCCACTCGCATTATCCAGTCACTTGGCGCCGTCAGTTCGAATAAACGCATGGCGCGTCTCCTTGGCCTCTGCAGGAGCACTCAGCAGTAGCGCGCGTCTCGTTAGGCGTACGTGATAGTGGCAAGGCTCGGTTGCAGCGGACGCACTTTGCACGGTCTTCACCGCCGAGGCGCTGAACTGCACCCATCCCAGACGGAGAACGCCCATGCCACGCGACCCGCTTCGCGAGCAACAACCACCCCACCCCGGCGAGCAGCGCGGCAAGCGCAACGCCGAACACGAGGAAGACCGTGGCGCCGGTGAAAAGCCCGACCAATTGATCCCGGCCGACGATGAGTCGCCTGCAAAATTACCGGGGGAGACGCCGTGAGCTGCGCTCTCGCCTGTGTGGCAGAAGCCGTTCTAGACCTTCCCCGCCGCCTGCAATTGCGCGTATTCCTCGTCGTCGAACAGGCGTGAGCGCAGCAGGAAGCGCACGCCTTCGCCATTTTCCAGCGAGAACATGCCACCCCGGCCGGGCACCACGTCGATGATCAACTGGGTGTGTTTCCAATACGCGAACTGCGGCCCACTGATATAGAAATCGGCGCCGCCGATCTGGCCCAGGCAGACATCCCGATCGCCGACGATGAAGTCGGTGATCGGGAAGCACATGGGCGAGGAGCCATCACAGCAACCGCCGGATTGGTGGAACAACACCGGCCCGTGCCGGGCGCGCAGCGTGTCGATCAACTGCAACGCCGACAACGTCGCCATCACCTGGGAGGGGAGGTGGGTAGCGGGTTGCGAGGCAGTCACGGGTGGTGTGTTCCTTGACTCAGGAGGCCAGGTCGAGCACGACGCGGCCTTCGATCTTGCCGGCATGCATGCGCGAGAATACGTCGTTGATGTTTTCCAGCTTGTCGGTGGAAACGGTCGCGGCGACCTTGCCCTGCTCGGCGAAGTCCAACGACTCCTGCAAGTCCAGGCGGGTGCCGACGATCGAGCCACGCACGGTCACGCCGTTGAGCACCATGCCGAAGATATCCAGCGGGAAGTTGCCCGGGGGCAAGCCATTGAGCGCGACCGTGCCGCCACGGCGAACCATGCCCAGCGCCTGCTCGAACGCCTTCGGCGACACGGCGGTGACCAGCGCGCCGTGGGCGCCGCCGATTTCCTTCTTCAGGTAGGCCACCGGGTCGGTGGTAAGCGCATTCACCGTGACCGTGGCACCCAGGCGCCTGGCCAGCTCCAGCTTGCTGTCGTCCACGTCCACTGCGGCCACGTTCAAACCCATCGCCTTGGCGTACTGCACCGCCATGTGGCCCAGGCCGCCGATGCCCGAGATCACCACCCACTCACCCGGGCGGGTGTCGGTGACCTTCAGGCCCTTGTACACCGTCACGCCGGCGCACAGGATCGGCGCGATCTCGATGAAACCGATCCCCTTGGGCAAGTGGCCGACATAGTCGGCATTGGCCAGCGCGTACTCGGCGAAGCCGCCGTTGACCGAATAGCCACTGTTCTGCTGCGCCTCGCACAACGTCTCCCAGCCGCCTAGACAGTGTTCGCAGTGGCCGCACGCCGAGTACAGCCACGGGATGCCGAC
>JAATFS010000505.1 GCA_015655035.1 Lysobacterales bacterium
AAATCGCCACGCTGCTGGAAGGCTTGCCGGCCACGGTGCGCAAGGCCTTCCTGTTGTCCCAGCTCGAAGGTTGGACGTATCCACGCATCGCCGAGCACTTGGGTGTCACCGTCAACGTGGTGCAGAAGGCGATGGTGCGCGGGCTGCGCGCCTGCTACGGCGTGGTCTATGGCTGAAGCCACGCCCGCCTCCGCGCCGTTGCCGCCGGCGGTGATCGACAGCGCAATCCACTGGTACGTCCGGCTGGCATCGGGCCTGGATACCGAAGCCGAGCGCTGCGCGTTCTCGCGTTGGCACGATGCCGACGGGACGCACGCCGAAGCATGGCGGCGGGTGCAGTCGCTGGGCGGGAAAATGACGCGCAGCGCCGGCATCGTCGCGCCGCCGCTGGTCCATCGCGTGCTGGATACGGCCTCGCTCGCCTCGCCCGCCCGGCGGCGGCTGTTGAAGACGCTGGGGTGGGCCGGCAGCGGCGGCGCGTCGCTATGGTTGTTGCGCGATCCGCTGGCGCTGCCGCAGCACTGGGATGGCCTGGCGGCCGACCTCAGCACCGCCGTGGGCGAGCGCCGCGAGCTGATCCTGAGCGATGGCAGCCAGTTGAGATTGAACACCGCCAGCGCGGTGGACCTGCGTTTCGATGCACGGCAGCGTTTGCTGATCCTGCGCCGGGGCGAAATCGAGATAACCACGGCGAAGGATGCGGCCGCGCGGCCATTCACGGTGGAAACCGCCGACGGCCGGCTGGTCCCGGTCGGCACCCGGTTCGGCGTGCGTCGCGACGATGCGCGGCGCGACACGCTGCTGACCGTGAGCGAAGGCGCGGTCGACGTCTGGCCGGTGGCAGGCGGTGGGCCGGTGCGTGTGGGCGCCGGCCGGCAACTGCGCTTCGACCGGCGCAGCGCTGGTGCGGTGACGCTGCTCGATGCGGGCGCCATTGCCTGGACACTGGGCTTGATCAGCATGCGTAGCATACCGCTGGGCGAGTTCATCGCCGAACTGGATCGATATCATCGCGGCCGGATCCGCTGCGATCCCGCGGTGGCCGATCTGCGGCTCACCGCAGTGCATCGCCTGGAAGGCCCCGAATCGGTGATGCCCATCCTGGCGTCGCTGGAGCAAGCGCTACCCGTGCGCGTGAGCCGCTTGACGCGCTACTGGGTAATGGTGGGGCCGCGCGCCTAGGCGTGCATTGGCGGACGTCGCGGATTTCCCGCCGGTGACACGGCCTGCGCCTTCGTAGGGTCGGTTGCAGGTATCGCTGGCGTATCCCAGAAATTTTTTCGATCGAGGTGGCAGGTTTTCGCCGCTCGCTTGGCATATCTCAAGAAGACCCTGTCCTGGCGTTGCCGGGAGGGGGCCCCCCTTGCCCTTGAGGACTCGTATCGCCATGGCGGCTTCCCGCTCACGTTCCGCTCGCTCCGTACGCTTTGGCATCCAGCTCACGCCACTGGCGCGCGCGCTGTTTGCCGCACAGTTGGCCATCCCCGCGCTGTTGGCCGGTTGGCCCGCCACAGCGCTGCATGCGCAGGAGGCACGCACGGCTTTCGACATCCCTGCCGGTCCGTTGGACCAGGCGCTGGTGAGCTTTGGTCGCCAGTCCGGGATCGGCGTCAGCACCGACGCGGCGTTGACTGCGAATCTGCGCAGCGCTGAGCTGCGTGGCACGCACGCGCCGGCCGATGCCTTGTCGATACTGCTGTCAGGTACCGGTCTGGCGGCGCGCTTCGAGGGCGGCACTGCCACCTTGCAACGCGCGGCGGGCGCGGGCGTGCGCACCACTGGGCCGCTGCGCGTGCGCGGGGAGGGAGAGGTTTCGGCCGGCGGGCAGGCACGCGACACCCGGGGCTATGACAGTGTCTATGACCTGGATATCTCGACCTCCTACATCGGCAAGGACGCCATCGATCGCTACAAGGGCACCAACCCCGCCGACGTATTCAAGGGGGTCACCGGCATCTACAGCGGCGAGGCTCGCAACAGCGGATCGATCGACATCAACATTCGCGGCATCCAGGGCCCTGGCCGCGTCCCGGTCACCATCGACGGCACCGAGCAGGCGCTGACCGTCTGGCGTGGCTACAACGGCGCCAGCAACCGAAACTACATCGACCCGTTCCTGATCGGCGGCATCCAGGTGATCAAGGGGGCCTCGCTGACGCGCGATGTGAATTCCGGCGTCGGTGGCGCCGTGGTGATCAACACGCTGGACGTGGATGACGTACTCAAGGAGGGCGAGAGCTTCGGTGGCGATATCCGGGTAGAGGGCAGCAGCAATTCGGTGGATCCACGTCTGCCCGCGCTGCATACCCGCGAGGATTACCGCACGGTGGAGGGCTATCCGCAAACAAGCCCCAGTATCCC
>JAATFS010000100.1 GCA_015655035.1 Lysobacterales bacterium
CCAGATCTTCGCCGGACATCTGCCAGGAGATGTCGGACAGGTGCACCAGGCCGTCGATGCCGCCGTCCAGGCCGATGAAGATGCCGAAGTCGGTGATCGACTTGATCTGGCCCGACACCTTGTCGCCCTTCTTGTGGATGGCCGCGAAGGTCTCCCACGGATTGGCGGCAACCTGCTTCATGCCCAGCGAGATACGACGACGCTCTTCGTCGACGTCCAGGACCATGACCTCGACTTCGTCACCGACCTGCACGACCTTGGACGGGTTGACGTTCTTGTTGGTCCAATCCATTTCCGACACGTGCACCAAGCCTTCGACACCCGGCTCGATCTCGACGAATGCGCCGTAATCGGTGACGTTGGAGACCTTGCCGAACACACGGCTGTTGGCCGGGTAACGACGTGCGATGTTGTCCCACGGATCCTCGCCCAGCTGCTTCAGGCCCAGGCTGACGCGGTTACGCTCGCGATCGAACTTCAGCACGCGCACGTCCAGCTCGTCGCCGACGTTGACCACCTCGGACGGATGGCGCACGCGCTTCCATGCCATGTCGGTGATGTGCAGCAGGCCGTCGATGCCACCCAGGTCCACGAATGCGCCGTAGTCGGTCAGGTTCTTGACCACACCCTTCAGGATCGCGCCTTCCTGCAGCTTGTCCATCAGCTGCTCGCGCTCTTCCGAATGCTCGCTCTCGACCACCGCACGGCGGGAGACGACCACGTTGTTGCGCTTGCGGTCCAGCTTGATCAGCTTGAACTCAAGCTCCTTGCCTTCCAGGTAGGCCGGGTCGCGCACCGGGCGCACATCCACCAGCGAACCAGGCAGGAACGCGCGGACATCCTTGATGTCCACGGTGAAACCACCCTTGACCTTGCCGCTGATGCGGCCGGTGATGGTCTCGTTCTTTTCCAACGCTTCTTCCAGCTCGTCCCACACCATTGCGCGCTTGGCCTTCTCGCGCGACAGCACGGTTTCGCCGAAGCCGTTCTCGATGGAGTCGAGGGCAACCTTGACCAGGTCGCCTTCGGCAACGTCGATCTCGCCAGCGTCGTTACGGAACTGTTCGATCGGCACGATGCCTTCGGACTTGAGGCCTGCATTGATCACCACCACGTCGCCGCGGACTTCCACGACGGTACCGGTGACGATGGAGCCAGGCTTCAGCTTCGCCAGATTGGCTTGACTGGCTTCGAACAGCTCGGCAAAAGATTCGGTCATTTGATTTACTCAGTTGAACACACGGATAGTCGATTCAATGCCTCGATGCGATTGAATGCGTACTACCCAGCCTGTTAGTCGACCCCGTACCGCAGGTCGTGTGTGAAGTGAAAATACCGCCACGCACCATGCATGACGGAACCTTGTACAACTCTGTCCTGCAACGGGGGAAACCCCCGCCTGCCAGCTACTGGTTTCTGTGGGAAACCGGCAACAATCCAAGCACCCGCTCGACGACTTCCTCGATGCCGATGCCGGTGGTATCGACAAGGACGGCATCTTCGGCCGGCCTCAACGGAGCCACGGCCCGCTGTGCATCGCGGGCATCGCGGGCCATGATCTCGCGCAGCAGGTCGTCAAAGATAACCGAAACACCCTTTTCCATCAACTGGTTATGCCGCCGACCGGCCCGCTCCTCGGCACTTGCCGTCAGGAACACCTTGTAGGGGGCATCCGGGAAGATGACCGTACCCATGTCGCGCCCGTCGGCCACCAGCCCCGGCGGGCGCCGGAACGAGCGCTGGCGCTCCTTCAGCGCCAGGCGAACCTCGGGAATCGCCGCGATCGCCGAGGCCAGCGCGCCCGTGGTCTCCAGGCGCAATTCCTCGGTGGCATCGACCTCGTTCACCAGCACCCGCAGGCCATTCTCAGCCCGATCCACGAACTCGACCCGGGTATCGAACGCGCATCGAACCAGGCTCGCGGCGTCAGAGACATCCAGGTTCGCCCAGCCAGCCGCCACGCCCACGGCACGATAGAGCGCCCCGGAATCCAGGTAGTGCCAGCCCAGCCGTGCCGCGACGATGCGACTGACCGTGCCCTTGCCTGCGCCAGAAGGCCCATCGATGGTGAGTACGGGCGAAGGATCGATCATTCATGCTCCAGGGGGTCGGCAAACCATCATTATAGACCCCCGCACCCGGACTTCCACTGCAACCACTTGAAAGCACGACGAAAAGCCGGTTACAATTGCGGGCTTACTTGCGGGTGCACCTACCAGAACAGGCGCATCCCTTTCCCCGAATCCACGTTTACGCCTGAGGTGTGTCATGAAAGTCCTGTCCTCCCTGAAGTCGGCGAAGACCCGTCACCGCGACTGCAAGGTAGTGCGCCGCCGCGGCAAGGTCTTCGTGATCTGCAAGTCCAATCCGCGTTTCAAGGCTCGCCAGCGCTAAGCGGCTGCCCGAGAACGGCAAGATCCGAAAAAACCGCCTGCCGGCGGTTTTTTCGTTTACGGCCAACCGGTCACACTTTAAGTGCTGTAACGAACTTGCCTGCCCAATCGATGACATGCGCCACATCCACGCACCCAGCGTAGCGGATGCGGGATCAGGCGCGCAGTGGGCGGCAACCGGCAATGACTTAATATCCGCGAACGCCCAGCCAATCGCCCAGACTCACTTTAGGGCACGACCAGAGTAATCACTAGGAATGACTGACCGCTTTCATTTTCCCGCTGAGTGGGAACCCCAGTCCGCCGTCCTGATCGCCTGGCCACACGCCGATACCGACTGGGCCGACCGCCTGGCCGAGGTCGAGGAGACCTATATCGCGCTGGTTGCGGCCATCACCCGTTTCGAGCCGGCGGTCGTATGCGTGGCCGACGACGACCTGCAGATCTATGCGGAAGCCCGGCTGCGCTCGGCCCGTGTGGCGATGGACAAGGTGCAGTTCGTGATCGCAGCATACAACGACACCTGGCTGCGCGATTCCGGCCCGATCACGCTCAGGCGCGGCCAGCAGGAGTTCCAATTGCTGGACTTCCGCTTCACCGGCTGGGGCGGCAAGTTCGAGGCCGGCCTGGACGACCAGTTGATCGGCGCGCTGCAAGCGGCCGGCGTGTTCGCCCGCCCGTCGGTGCGAAGCGTCGATTTCGCACTGGAAGGCGGTGCGATCGACACCGATGGCGCCGGCACGCTGCTGACCACCTGGCAGTGCCTGCACGAACGTCACCCACAGCGCACGCGTGAGTCACTGAGTGCCGACCTGGCCACCTGGCTGGCACAGGACCGGGTGCTATGGCTGGATCACGGCTACCTCGAAGGCGACGACACCGACGCCCATATCGATACGCTGGCGCGTTTCGCAGCGCCCGACGCGATCGTGTACCAGGGCTGCGACCAGCCAGACGACACCCACTACGCCGAACTGCAGGCGATGGGCGCCGAGCTGGCGGCGCTGCGCACGGCGGATGGGCAGCCATACCGCTTGTTCGTGCTGCCGTGGGCCCAGCCCATCCTCGATGAAGGGCGGCGACTCGCGGCCTCCTACGCCAATTTCCTGATCGTGAACGGCGCGGTACTGATCCCGGCCTATGGCGATCCGGCCGATAGCGTGGCCCAGGCCGTCATTGCCCAGGCCTTCCCTGGCCGCGAGATCGTGCCGGTGCCCTGCCGCCCGTTGATCTGGCAGAACGGCAGCCTGCATTGCCTCACCATGCAATTGCCGGCTGGCCTGCTGGCCACCTGATTCGACTTCCTGCCGGCCCATGTGGCCGGCGTTACAGCAAGGCGCGCTAACCTGGGCGCCTTCTTCGCGGATGCTTTGCATGACCCGTCATACCCTTCCCGTCGCGCTGATCCAGGAGCGCAACCACGGAGACGCCGAAGCCAATCTCGCCGTCATCGAATCGCGCGTGGCCGAAGCCGCCGCACAGGGCGCCAGGCTGGTGCTGCTGCAGGAACTGCACAATGGCGCGTATTTCTGCCAGCACGAGTCGGTCGATGAATTCGATCTGGCCGAGCCGATCCCCGGCCCCAGCACCGAACGCCTGAGTGCGCTTGCCAAGCGCCACGGCGTAGTGCTGGTCAGCTCCCTGTTCGAGCGCCGCGCCGCCGGCCTGTACCACAACACCGCGGTGATATTCGAAAAGGACGGCACCCTGCTCGGCAAGTACCGCAAGATGCATATTCCCGACGATCCGGGTTTTTACGAGAAGTTCTATTTCACCCCCGGCGATATCGGCTTCAAACCGATCGACACTTCGGTTGGCCGCCTGGGTGTACTGGTGTGCTGGGACCAGTGGTATCCGGAAGCCGCGCGCCTGATGGCGCTGGCTGGCGCCGAGCTGCTGCTCTACCCCACCGCGATCGGATGGGACCCAGACGATGAGCAGGCCGAACAGGAGCGCCAGCGCGATGCCTGGATACTGAGCCATCGTGGCCATGCCGTGGCCAACGGCTTGCCGGTGCTTTCGTGCAATCGCGTCGGCCACGAACCGTCTCCGCTGGGCGCTTCCGGCATCCAGTTCTGGGGCAATAGCCATGTACTGGGTCCGCAGGGCGAATTCATCGCCGAAGCCGGCGGCGATCCGACCGTATTGGTATGCGATGTCGACCTGCGCCGCAGCGAACAGGTACGGCGGATCTGGCCGTTCCTGCGCGACCGCCGTATCGACGCCTATGGCGATCTGCTGAAGCGCTACATCGATTGAGCGCGCGGCATGGGCCGCAGGCGCGGGCTGGATGCCATACAGATGCACCACCCGCCCGGCCCATTGCCGGCGAACCACCTACCGATGAATGAAGCAATGACCGAACCTACGCTCCCCACCCCGCCTGCAGACGATGCGCTTTCCGGCCAGCCATATCGCATCGTCGAACGCGACGGCGTGCGCTACACCTTGCTGGGCACCGCGCATGTGTCGCAGGCCAGCGTGGCTGCGGTCGAGAAGGCGATCGAGAGCGGCCAATACGATGCGGTCGCGGTCGAGCTGGATGCCCAGCGCCTGCAGGCGCTGTCCGATCCCGATGCGCTGGCCAAGCTCGATCTCGTACAGGTGATCCGCAATGGGCGCGTGGCGTTGTTCGCCGCCAATCTCGCGCTGGCCGCCTATCAACGCCGGCTGGCCAAGCAGTTGGGGATCGAGCCTGGTGCCGAACTCAAGCAGGCGGTGTACCTGGCGCGCGAACGCGGTTTGCCGGTGCACCTGATCGACCGCGAGGTCGGGCTTACGTTCAAGCGCGCGTCGGGACGTCTTGGCTTCTTCGGCAAGCTCAAGCTGGGCGGTGGATTGCTCGCCGGGCTGTTCGCAGCCGACGAAGTCGGCGAGGACGAGATCGAGAAACTCAAGCAGGGCGACATGCTCGAGGCCAGCTTCGGCGACTTCGCCAGCGAAAGCCCCGAGCTGTACGAAACCATCATTGCCGAGCGCGACCGCTACATGGCCACGCGGCTGCGCGAGGAAGCTGGCGGTGGCCAGCGCGAAGTGCTGGCGGTGGTCGGAGCCGGCCATCTCGCAGGCCTGGCACGGCACCTGGAGTCGGACACGGAGGCAGCAGGACCGCTGCGCGCATCCCTGGAACACGTGCAGAGCAAGAAGCGCATCCCCTGGATCACGCTGGGCATCCTGGCTGTCATCATCGCCGGCATCGCGGTGGGATTCTGGCGCGGCGGGCTGTCGATGGGCACCGACCTGCTGCTGCAATGGGCGATGTATACCGGTGGCCTGGCGGCGCTCGGCTGCCTGGCGGCAGGCAGTCATCCGCTCAGTATCCTGACCGCTGCCGCAGTCGCGCCGTTCAAGCCATTCCGGCTCAGCGTGCCTACCGGTGCCTTCGCCGCCTTGGTCGAAGTGCATATGCGCAAGCCAGAATACGGCGATTTCCTGAATCTGCGCGACGACGCCCAGAGCTTGCGCGGCTGGTATCGCAACCGCGTTTCGAGGGTGGTACTGACCTTCCTGCTGACCAACCTGGGCAGCATGCTCGGCGTCTGGCTGGCGGGCTGGCAGATCTTCCACAAGCTGCAAGGCTAGGCCTCTCCGCATGGCGGCCCCTGCCTGGCACATCATCAAGGGACCGCCGCCACGCCACCTATGCCATCAGGGCTGCTGCCCGACAGGACTCACCGCTGTGGCCGCTTGCGGCGCCGGCGCCAACTGCAGCCGGGTCCATACCCCATAGTGGTCCGAAGCCCAGCGTCCGGCGGCATAGGGCGTATCGAACAGGAGCCGCGCCTCTCGCGCCAGCACTCGCTGCTGCTGGAAAAAAACGTGATCGATCCGCCTCGGCTTGGGGTAGATCTCCATGTTCAAGGTACTCACCACCACGCCATCCGGATCGCTGTGCACGCTGCCGTAGCTGTCGCCATAGCCCTTGCGCAACGCACCCAGGTCGATCGCATCGGCGGCACTGTTGAAGTCGCCAGCAATCACTACCGGTTGCTCATCGTCGGTGACGGCGATGAAGCGCAGCAGATCGGCCACCTGCCGCGTGCGTATGCGGGTGCCGCTGGCATCGACGCGCTCGTTGAGGTGGGTGACGTAGACGTTGACCGGCTGTCCCTGCACGTCGATCCGCACGTGGGCCGCAATGCGGAAATCGTCGAGCGGCTGCAGCAGTCGCTGGTGTCGCGCCAGTACCGGACGCCGGGTCAATAACGCATTGCCGTAGCGCTTGGCGGCGCCAATCGGATCCACCGAGGCGAATTCATAGTCGTATCCCAGCGCTGCCGCCAGCCAGGCAGCCTGGTTGGGCACACCGTCGCGCTCGATGACCTCCTGCAACGCGATCACATCCGGTCGCAGCCGTTTCAGCTCACCGGCTATATGCCGGCGCCGCGAGGGCCAGTCGTCCCGGTCATGATGCAGGTTCAAGCTGACCAGGGTCATCTGCCGGTCGCTGGCCGAAGCCGTACCGACAACCGCAGCCGTTGCGCCCGTGCTGGCGGTCGCCACCAGCAGCGCAAGGGCGAGGCCGCGCACCCTCCTCCCTATCTTGCGGCAACGCCGCGCCGTCGCCGCGCTGTCTCGCTGAAGACCGATCATTGCGCCTTGCTTTCTGCCCGCCGCACGGCGGCAGGCACCTCGATCTGGACGCTGGCGGGCACCTGCCGGATACGCAACTCGCCGTTTTCCCACGCGGCCGGCTCGCCATTCACGCTGGCCTTGCCCGGCTCGCCCGGGTAAGGCCACGGCAACACCACGCCGCCGGCGGGCAAGGCAATGCCCGGCAAGAGCTGCAACTCCAATTGCTTGTCGATGCGGCGCAATGAATAGCTCAGGCGACCTTGTGGAGTACGCAGATCGCCGATGGCGACGCCCTTGCCTTCGAACCAGCGCGCCGGTATGCCCGCTGCAATCACCAAGCTGGCGTCACCCTCGCGACTGTAGGCAAACATGTCCAATACCGATCGCACGAAATCCGAGGCCACCCAGGCATGCGGCAGGTCACCTACGAAGAAAGGTACGCGCGGTGTGCGCGACACCACCTCCGCCCATTGGTTCCAGGCCTGCGGGGCGCGATCCTTGACGAAGAACTCGATCGCATCCCAGGCGCGCTCACGCCAGCCCAGGCGCACGAACGCCGAAACATTGCGCCACTCGTACGGGGTGTAGTCCTTCCACTCGCGCTTGCCGTCGCGACGCTGCACGAATTGCTGCCAGTAGCGCTCGAAGGTATTGGCCAGCAAATCAGGCGGAAGCCGCCACTGCTCGCCGCCCGGCGCAAGCGCGATGGTGGTGGACGTCGCATCGAAATCACCAAGTTCAGCCGAACCCGGCAGGTAGTCGATGGCATGCTCGCGCACCGATGCCTTCAGTGAGGCCTCCAGATCGCTGGCGAACTGGTCGCGCGAAGCGGTGAAGCGAAGCGCCTCATCGATCCGCCCCAGTGCCGCCGCCAGTTCGACCGCGTCCTTGTAGCCGCGCAGCGCCCAGAAGTCGTCCCAGTAGGAATGCACCGGCTTGGCCGAATAGCCTTCGTGGCTGATCGATGCCGGCATCATCCCGTAGAACGCAGCATTGACCATGAAGTTGGCTTCGGTGCGTTCGCCCAGGCGCAACTGTTCCATGTAGTCGAACGCCCCGAGCACGTGCGGCCACATCTTTTCGGCGAAAGCACGATCACCGGTGTAGCGGTAGTACTCGGCAACGTTATAGATCAGCTCCCCGTGGCTGTCGTTCTCCGGCACCGGATCGCTGCCGCGATCATCCACGCAGCAGGGCACCATGCCGTTGGCGAACTGGAACGGTGCGAACCAGTCCAGGTACTCCCGCACCACATCCTCGCGCCCAAGCCGCAGCAGGCCCTCCGAAATCATCGCGCCATCGCGTATCCAGCTGCGCGAATACGAACGCGTGCCCGGTTGCAGCCGCGGTCCGCTCCGCGAGATCAGCATGTGCGCCAGCGCCGTGCGCAAGGTATCCACGATCGGCTTGCCTTCGTCCGGCACGTCGATATGCACTCGATCCAGCTTGGCGCGCCACGCCTGCGCGACTTGCTGCTGCGCACGTTCGGCATCGAATCCAGCGGGCACCTGCGCCGCACCGGTCTGTGGGACCAACAGCGTCACTTCCCTGCTCTCACCGGGCGCCAGGCGCCAGCGATACAGCAAGGCACCGGATGCCAATCCGGTTTCGTCGTTGACCTGCAGGGTCTGCGGCAACGCCTTGGCGGCCAGGTGGGTGACCTCCATTCCGCTGTCGAACGCACTGACGAACGCCGCGTCCGGCGGCTGCGCAGCGAACAGGCGCGGCTTGCCGTTGACGCTGACCTGGCCACCGGCCACATTCAATTGCACGATCCGGCTGATCCCCCCCAAGGTATTGAGGAACTGCGCGGGCGGGTTGACCTGGAACGGCCGCACCGCCAGCGCCAGC
>JAATFS010000320.1 GCA_015655035.1 Lysobacterales bacterium
CCGCCGCGTCGGCGAAGCGCTGGGTGCCATGAATCTCCACCGGGTTCAGGTAGCCCATCAGCACCACCGGGGTCGCCGTGTCGTCACGCCGGAATTCGTGCACCGCTTCCAGCACATAGCTCAGCCCTGCGCCACGCGACAGCGCACGCTCGGAACTGCGCTGGATGGTGGGACCATCGGCCATCGGATCGGAGAATGGCACCCCGAGTTCAAGGATGTCGGCGCCGGCCCGGACCAGCGCATGCATCACCGGCACGGTGGCTTCCAGCGACGGATCGCCTGCGGTGACAAAGGGAATCAGGGCCTTGCGCGAGGCAGCGCGCAAGCGTTCGAAGGTATCGTCGATTCGACGCATATCGGTTTCCAGAAAAAGAAATATCGGCCCGACCGCGAACGGCCGGACAGCACGATCGGGTCAGACCTGCACGCCTTCGCGCGCGGCGATGGTGTGTACGTCCTTGTCGCCGCGACCAGACAGATTGCACAGCACCAGCGCGTCCTTGGGCAGGTCGCGCGCCAGCTTGATCGATTGCGCCACTGCGTGGCTGGATTCGAGCGCGGCCAGGATGCCTTCGGTATGCGCGAGCAGGTGGAACGCGGCCAGAGCCTCATCGTCGGTAATGCCTTGGTAGACCGCGCGCCCGCAATCGGCCAGGAACGCGTGCTCCGGTCCGACCCCGGGATAGTCCAGGCCGGCGGACACCGAATGGGTCTCGGTGATCTGCCCGTCGTCGTCGCAAATGACGTAGGTGCGGTTGCCGTGCAGGACGCCGGGGCGGCCAGCGGCAATGGAGGCGGCATGGCGCCCGGTAGCGATGCCGTCGCCGGCCGCTTCGGCGCCATAGATCTTTACCGACGCATCGTTGAGGAAGGCATGGAACAGCCCGATCGCATTGCTGCCGCCGCCCACGCAGGCGCTGATCGCATCCGGCAGCCGGCCGTAGTCCTCCAGCATCTGCGCGCGCGCCTCGCGCCCGACGATGGCGTTGAAATCCCGCACCATGCGTGGATACGGGTCCGGGCCGGCGACGGTGCCGATGATGTAGAAGGTGTCCTGCACATTGGTGACCCAGTCGCGCATCGCCTCGTTCAGCGCATCTTTGAGCGTGGCCGAACCCGAGGTCACCGGCACCACCGTGGCGCCCAGCAGCTTCATCCGGTAGACGTTGATCTTCTGCCGCTCGATATCAGTGGCGCCCATGTACACCACGCACTCCAGGCCCAGCCGTGCCGCAACCGTCGCCGACGCCACGCCATGCTGGCCTGCGCCGGTCTCGGCGATGATCCGGGTCTTGCCCATGCGGCTGGCCAGCAGCGCCTGGCCGATGGTGTTGTTGATCTTGTGCGCGCCGGTGTGATTGAGGTCCTCGCGCTTGAGCAGGATCTGCGCGCCACCGACTTCCCGACTCAGGCGCTCGGCGTGATAGATCGGGCTGGGGCGACCGACGTAGTGCTTCAGATCCTTGTCATAGGCGGCGATGAAGGCCGGATCCTGGCGCGCCTGGTCATAGGCGGCAGCCAGCTCCTGCAACGGACCGATCAGGGTCTCGGCGACGAAACGACCGCCGAAACGGCCGAAATGGCCGGAGGCGTCGGGATAGGCATGAAAGTCACTGATAGGGGAGACAGGCATTGCGGACGATCCGTTCAACGGCGCGCCGAGGCGCGAGAATCAGCTCACTCTAGCCCAGGCAGGGGCCGGGATAAATCGATAAGATCTCCGCAACCCGTGACTTTTTCTCACACTACATGCAAACCCTGCCCCCGTTGGTCGCCCTGCGCGCGTTCGAGGCCACTGCCCGCCTGCAAAGCGTGAGCCGCGCCGCAGCCGAACTGCACGTCACCCACGGCGCGATCAGCCGCCATGTGCGCAGCCTCGAGCAGGTGCTGGGAGCGGCCTTGTTCGTCAAGCGCGGTCGGGGCCTGGCGTTGACGGATACGGGCGAGCGCCTGCGTGTCGCCGCAAGCGAGGCGTTCGCGCTATTGGGCGACACCTGGGCAACGTTGACTCGCCCGGGTGGACAGGCGCCCCTGGTACTGAGCTGCTCCGGCAGCCTGTTGGCACGCTGGGTGATCCCGCGACTGGCGCGGCTGGAACGCGACCTGCCTGGTCTGCGACTGCATTTATCGGCCAGCGAACGGCCACCGGAAG
>JAATFS010000164.1 GCA_015655035.1 Lysobacterales bacterium
ACGCAGCCCGGGCAACCATTCACCGCTGGCGCTGCGTTTGAGCGACCGCGCCTGCGCGACCATGTTCGACAACGACAGTTCCACTGCGGCATCGCAGTGCGGCTGCCGCGACGTTGCCGCCAGCCACGCCACCGGCAGGCGTGTGGGCACTAGCGTACCGCCGGATTTGGCAACACCGGCGCCGCAGATCGCCTTGGGCGGCACCGAGGCCGGACACAGTCCGTCGGTAAGCACGCCCGCCAATACCCGATCCGGCGCTTGCGCCGCCACCGCATAGGCCAGTGCCGAGCCTTCGCCGTCGCCGACCAGCAGCGGCAGGTGGTAGGTGGGCACGTGATAGAACGCTTGCAGATAGCGCGAAAAATTCTCCACGTCGCCGGAAGAGAAGGCGCAATCACCACCGTCCTTGCGCAGCATCTCGTACAGATGCGAGGTATCCACGAGCGCCACCATCGCGCCGTCCTGCCGCAGCGCCTCGGCCTGGCGTCGACGTTGCTCGCCAGCAGTGCCGCCGCCCAGCCATATCACCACTCGCTGCACAGGGCCGGCAGGCAACAGCACCGGGACATGCTCGAAGCGACCGTGCGTCACCTCCGGCAACGCTTTGGCCCCAGCCGATACGCATGCCATCGCCAGACCCGCGCCACACAATGCCCGCCAGGCATTACCTCGTCGCATGTCGATCATCCGCAAAAACGCCAACGATAATCCCGAACCGCAAACCCGCGAAGTGCCCTACGCCATCCTCACGGCAATCGACGGGTTTCAAGCGTCCGCCGCCTGCTCTGGATGCCGCTGCCGCCAGGCCGCCAGCGCGATGCGATAGCGCGCCAGCTCTTCGGCATACAGATCGTAGACGCACAAGGGGCAACCGCTGCCGCAGCACTCGTTCGGCGCAGGTTCCAACGGCGCTTGCGGGCACGGATCATCCAGGTCGGGCGAAACATCGGACATGGCTGGAATTCTAAAGCCAGTCATTCACTGGCAGATGACTGGCCCAGCGTACGCCGCAGGTTCGCACGGGCATCGGTGTCGTAGCGGGCATCGAAGTAGTCGCTGAGAAATATCCGTGGCTGGCGCAGCAGCGATGCCAGGAACCGGCGTCGATTGCGCCGGAACAGCCACCCGGGCACGTGGCCGTGGTACTCCTCGGCAATGCCGCGATCATAGGCATCGAACACCGGCGGCGGCGCGGCCAGGATCGCCATGTCGCAATCCAGGAACAATCCCGCGTCGCGATCCACTTGCTCGCTGCTCAACTGGCCATGCCGGGCGGTCAGTGCGATCAACTCCGCCACCCGGTCCAGCCCGACCGCCGATTGCGGCCACCAGCGCGCGATCGTCCGCCTCGCCAGCAGCGCCGATTCCATCTCGTTGTCGCTGCGCCCGGCCACGTACACCGCGTCGTGGAACAACGCCGCCAGCCAGACTTCCAGCGGCTGTTGCCAACCCGGCCCAGCGGCGACTTCGGCAACATGTTCCAGCACCGCACGCACATGCCCAAAGCCATGATAAGCGCGCGGTGGCTGCGCATAGGCAGCCTCCAGTTCGGCCCACTGCGAGGCGGTCAGTTCGATCGGTGCGGGCATGTCCACTGGCCAAGCGTACGCGCGGCACCGGCGGCATGCCACCGGTACTGCCGCCGACGTTCTTAGTGCAGCGACCAGCGACCTTCGATCTGGTAGCGGGTCTGCCCCAGGAAACTGCGGATGAGCACGAACTCACCCACACGCCAGCCAAGTGGCGGGATGCGCCGCTGTGGCAACGGAGCGCGGCTGTACAGCAGCGTCATATGCGGCGTGAACTGCGCGTCGCCAGCGACGCCCTGATGCGCCAGGCTGCGGCCCAAGGCCGCCTGTAGGGCGGACACGCCACGAACGCCGTCTTCGCCACGCAACACACATGGCAGCTGCGCGCTACGCCCGGAAAAGGTACCAACGCGATCGAACTGCACCTCGAATGCCGGATGTGTGATTGTTCCCGCCGCCTGCATTGCGCGCGCCAGCAAAGACGGCGGCAATCCACCGGCATAGTCGCCGAGATGATGCAGGGTCACGTGCAAGCGCTCGCTCGCCAGCGGGTTGCCCTGCACCTGTCCCGACGCCAGTAGATCCCGGCTCAATGCTGCAGCCAGGCCGGCCGCAGGCGCATCCGCCATCACCGCAAAAAACAGGCGTTCAGTGGGAGCCTCCTCGCCGAATCCCAGCGACAGCTGGGCCTCGGCGGAGGACAGATACAGGAACTGCCTTTGCATGGAATCGATCACGGCCACGCATTGCGCGCGACGGCCTGGCAGGATGAAGGGCGGCGGATACTAGCAGAAGCGAATCGATCCCCCAACGTCCCCTGCAACACGCAAGCGAACAGGCGGCCGTAGCCGCCTGTTCGCATATAGCGCGTAGCGCCCGCTCTCAGCGGCAGAACGCTGTGCTTACGCGGCGTTCTTCAGTGCAAGCTTGCGCTCGCGCATCACGTCATGGATCTTGCGCACTTCCGGCAGCAAGGCCGACGCGGCGTCGCGTGCGGCAGCCGGGGTGTCGTTGTCTGCGATCACTTCGTTGAAGGCCTTCAGCAGGCGGTCTTCCGATTCCTCCAGCTCGGCCACATAACCGTACTTGGTGTCGCCCAGGGTCGCGCGCACCTTGCCATACAACTGCTGGATGCTGCCAACCAGCGTGCCGTCCCGATCGGGTTCCCCGCCCACCGCAGCAACCGCATTGCTGAGGCTGCTGACGATCTCGGACTTGACGCCGGAAATGCGCGTGAACAGCGCCGCAAGTTCGGCATCACCGACTTTCTGCGCGGCTTCCTCGTAGAACTGCTTGCCGTCTCGGGCAATTGAAATAAGGTCGTTGAGGGTGTGCTCGGTCTTGCTCTGGGTGCTCATCTTGATGATCCTCCTGGGGCCGGCGAGCTGTGCAGCGGGCACATGTACAGCGTGTTCCCAGCCTGAGCCGGCCGCTGCGAATGGGAGTTGCCTCGCTGCGTCGTGGGAGCACTTTGCTCAGCGCGGCATAAAACAAACGTGAGCAGCGGCCGCTGCATCCTCACCTGCCGCTGGCGGACCTGAATACCGCTTCATGCGCTCGCACGGCCCACAGCAGTCCCGAGCCGGCCGCGCGGCTCACCCCGCGCGTGCGGTTCGCTGCACCCGCCGCTCGTCCCAGCGCGCCCAGAAATAGATCAACAATCCGCCGAACGCAGTGGCGGCCCCCACATACCCGGTGGAGGTCCATCCCAGCCCCGCCGTGATCGCCATGCCGCCAAACCATGGACCGAGCGCGTTGGCCGTGTTGAACGCCGCGTGGTTGGATGCTGCGGCCAGCGTCTGCGACTCTGCGGCCACATCCATCAGACGGGTCTGCAAGGCCGGCGCCAGCGCGCCCATCGTGCCCACCGCCACGATGGCCGGGTACACCGACCATGGTGAATGCGCGGCCAGGGGAAACACCAGCATCACAACCACCGCCCATGCCAGCAACACCGCCACCGCGCGGAACTGGATGCGGTCGAACAGCCAGCCGCCGATGATGCTGCCCAGCACGCCGCCCACGCCGAACGCCATCATCGCCAGCGGCACCTGCGACTCGGCCAGCCCGGTGACGGCGGTCAACGTGGGCGCCAGATAGGCGAACACGCAGAACATGCCGGAAAAGCCGACCGCGCCGATCGCCAGCGCCAGCCACACTTGCGAGTGGTTGAACGCGCGCAGCTCCTGCAACGGCCGCTGCCGGGGCTCACTTGGATCCGGCGGCAACAACAGCGCCACCGCCGCCACCGTGAACAGCGCGATCACCGCCACGCTCAGGTACGCATAGCGCCAGCTGATCACCTGCCCCAGCCAGGTTGCCAGCGGATTGCCGATCAGCAAGGCCACGCTCAATCCAAGCAACACCCGTCCCACCGCCGTGGCGCGCTGATGCGGCGGGCTGATCGATGCGGCCACCAGCGACGCCACGCCGAAATAAGCCCCATGCGGCAATCCGGCGATGAATCGGCACAACAGCATCGCGTGATAGTTAGGCGCCAGCGCGCTGGCGAGATTGCCTGCGGCGTAGAACCCCATCAACA